>JADGIB010000321.1 GCA_019683665.1 Solirubrobacteraceae bacterium | reverse complement strand
CCCCCACCCCGGCCCAGCTGCTGGCCGAGGCGCTGCTCGAGCGCGCGACGGTGCCGGGCGAGATCGTCCGCGGCGTGCGGGCCGCGCTGCGCGCCCCGCGCCGCGCCGCGAAGGTCGCCTTCGAGCGCCTGGCCGAGGTCGGGGCGTTCGCGTCGATCGGCCTCGAGCCGGCGCCGTCGACGCCGTACAACGTCCCGATCGGCCCGCACCGCCGCTACGAGTGGGTCGACGCCGACCTGGCGACGTTCAAGGCGATCAAGGACACGCTCGGCGGCACTGTCAACGACGTCGTGCTGACCGTCGTCGCCGGCGCGCTCGGCCGCCACCTGCGCCGCCGCGGCCACCGCACGGCCGGGCTCGAGCTGCGCGCGCTCGTCCCGGTGTCGGTGCGCGGCCGCGACGAGCAGGGCGCGCTCGGCAACCGCGTCGCCGCCGTGTGGGCGCCGCTGCCGGTCGGCGAGACCGACCCCGTCGCCGTCTTCGAGCGCGTCCACGAGGCGATGGCGCACGTGAAGGCCAACCACGAGGCGGTCGGCGCCCGGACGCTGACCGAGCTGGCCGACTTCGCGCCGCCGACGATCATGAGCCAGGCGGCGCGGCTGCAGGCGCGCCAGCGGTTCTTCAACGTCGTCGTCACGAACGTCCCGGGCCCGCAGTTCCCGCTCCACCTGCTCGGCCGCCGGCTCGAGCGCCTCTACCCGGTCGTGCCGCTGGCCGAGCGGCTCGCGGTCGGGATCGCGGTCATGAGCTACGACGGCCGCCTCGGCTTCGGGCTGCTCGGCGACCTCGACGCGATGCCGGACCTGTCGGAGCTGGCCGGGATGCTCGACGAGGCGATCACCGACCTCGCGCGGGCGGCCGGGGTGCGCCGTCCCGGCCCGCGCCGCCGGGCGTCCCGGACCGCGAACGGCCGCTTCGCGAAGACCCCCGCCGAGGCGTGAAGCGCGTCGCGTCGGTCGTCCTGGCGGTCGTCGTCGCGCTCGCGGGCGCGGTCGGCATCCTGCTGGCCCTGCAGGCGCGCGACGACGCGACGCTCGAGCGGCCCGCGGTCACGACCCGGACCGCGCCATGATGTGCGGCGGATGACCGACCGCACCCTGCGCCTGGCGCTCCACCAGATCAACCCGACCGTCGGCGACCTCGCCGGCAACGAGGCCAAGATCCGCGACGGGATCGCCGCCGCCCGCGCGGCCGGCGCGCAGCTGTCGCTGTTCCCCGAGCTGGCGGTGACCGGCTACCCGCCCGAGGACCTGCTGCTGAAGGAGCACTTCCTGCGCGACGCGCGCGCGGTCGTCGACCGGCTCGCCGGCGAGGTCGGCGAGCACGTCGCGATCGTCGGCTTCCCGGAGCGCGCCGAGGACGTCTTCAACGCCGCCGCCGTGCTCCACGGCGGCGCGGTCCAGGCGGTCTACCGCAAGGTGCTGCTGCCGAACTACGGCGTCTTCGACGAGCAGCGCTACTTCCAGGTCGGGGTCGGCGGCGGGATCGTCGAGCTCGGCGACCTGCGGATCGGCCTGACGATCTGCGAGGACATCTGGGAGCCGGGCCCGCCGGCCAGCGACGAGGCGGCGGCCGGGGCGACGCTGATCGTGAACCTGTCGGCCTCCCCCTACCACGCGGGCAAGGGCATGGAGCGCGAGCGGATGGTCGCCCAGCGCGCCCGCGACTCGCTCGCCGTCGTCGCCTTCTGCGCGATGGTCGGCGGCCAGGACGAGCTCGTCTTCGACGGCCAGTCGTTCGTGTGCGACCACACCGGGACGGTGCTCGCCCGCGCCGGCCAGTTCGTCGAGGAGATGCTCGTCGTCGACGTCGACCTCGGCGCCGGCGCCCAGGCGCGGCTGCGCGACACCTCCCACCGGCCGGGCGTGCGCCGGGCGGGCGGCGCGGCGCCGGTGCAGACGCTCGCCCGGCTGGAGGCGCCGCCGCCGCGGACCGGCCCGGCCCCGGCGCGGCGCGTGGCCGAGCTGCTCGCGCCGCTGGAGGCCGAGGTCTACGCCGCGCTCGTCCTCGGGCTGGCCGACTACGTGGCCAAGAACGGCTTCCGCCACGTCGTCCTCGGCCTGTCGGGCGGGATCGACTCGGCGCTCGTGGCGGCGATCGCCGTCGACGCGCTCGGACCCGAGCGGGTGACCGCGGTCGTCATGCCCTCGCCGTACTCGTCGTCGGACACGCAGTCGGACGCGCGCGAGCTCGCCCGCGACCTGGGGATCGAGTGCCTGGAGTACTCGATCGCCGGGCCGATGGAGGCCTTCGACGCGCTGCTGGCCGCGACGTTCGCCGGGCGCGAGCGCGACATCACCGAGGAGAACCTCCAGGCCCGCATCCGCGGCAACCTCCTCATGGCGCTGAGCAACAAGTTCGGCTGGCTCGTGCTGACGACCGGCAACAAGTCGGAGATGTCGGTCGGCTACTCGACGCTGTACGGGGACATGGCCGGCGGCTTCGCGGTCATCAAGGACTGCCCGAAGACGCTCGTCTACCGGCTGGCCGAGCACCGCGGGCTGCCGCGGTCGATCATCGAGCGCGCGCCGTCGGCCGAGCTGCGCCCCGGCCAGCGCGACGAGGACTCGCTGCCGCCCTACGAGCTCCTCGACCGCATCCTCGAGGGCTACGTCGAGCAGGACCTCGGCCGCGAGGATCTCGTCGCCCGCGGCCTGCCCGCCGAGGACGTCGAGCGGGTGCTGCGGCTCGTCGACCGGGCCGAGTACAAGCGCCGCCAGGCGCCGCCGGGCATCAAGATCACGACGCGCGCGTTCGGCCGCGACCGGCGGATGCCGATCACGAACCGCTACCGCGGCTGATCAGCCGCCCGGGCGCGGCTCGCGGACGGCGATCGTCATCCGCGTCACGGCGCACAGGCGGCCCTCGTCGTCGGTCGCCTCGACGTCCCAGACCCAGGTCGTGCGGCCCTTGTGGCGGCGGACGGCCTCGGCGTGGATCGTGCCGCCGGTGATCGGGCGCAGGAAGTTCGTCTGGTTGGACAGGCCCTGCGGGACCTTGCCCTCCCCCATGACGCCGGCGGCGGTGCCGTAGGAGGCCAGCGACTCGGCGATCGAGGCGTACACGCCGCCGTGGACGAGGCCCATCGGCTGGCAGACGGCGTCGCGGACGGGAACCCGCGCGCGGACGCGCTCGTCGGTCACCTCGTCGAGCTCGAGGCCGTAGAGGGCGTCGAAGCCCCGGTCGAACGGAACCACCGGTTCGGGCAGCATCGCGGGCGGCACGATAGCGGGGGTGCGTGTACTAGCCTTGCCCCGCTCGTGAGCCCCCTCGACGATCTGACCCCCGACCAGCGCGCCGTCCTGCAGCTCCTGCTCAGGCAGGGCAAGACGTACGGGGAGCTGGCCGCGCTGCTGCGGATCGACCCCGACGCCGTCCGCCGGCGCGCGATCGACGCAGTCGCCGCGCTCGGGCCGGACCTCGACCCGGAGGGCCGCGACGTCCTGACCGACTGGCTGCTGGGCCAGCTCGACGACGAGCGCTCCGCGCACGCGCGCGACCTCCTGAACGGCTCGACCGCCGCGCTCGAGTGGGCCGCCGCGGTCTCCGTCCGCCTGGCCGAGGCCGGGCTGGAGCCCCGGGGCGCGCTGCCCGCCGTCGAGCCCGACCCGGAGCCGGAGGCCGAGGCGGCCGCCGAGGGGGCGGACGCCGGCGCGCAGGCGTCGGCCGGCGCGCCGCCCGCCGGCCCGGCG
>JADGIB010000029.1 GCA_019683665.1 Solirubrobacteraceae bacterium | reverse complement strand
GTCGGGTGGGGGGTTCCTCGTCGTCGAAGAACGACATCGCGTCCGCAAGCTCCTGGGTGGAGGGCGTCCACCCGCCAGTATGGCGGGACATGCCACGTGCACGTTTCCCTTCACGAGCGGGAACTCCTTCCCGGAAGGCGAACGAGGATGCGGTGCAGCCCGCGGAGACCCTGCGCGGAGCCGGCGTCCCGGCGCCCGACGGCGAGCTCCTGCTCGGCCGCTACCGGCTGGGGCGCCGTCTCGGCTCCGGGGGGTTCGGCACGGTCTGGCAGGCCTGGGACGAGCACCTCCAGCGCGACGTCGCCGTCAAGCGGATCCCGCTCGACGACACCGACCCCGAGCGGGCGCAGCGCGAGGCGCAGGCGGCCGCGCGCCTCAGCCACCCGGGGATCGTCGCCCTCTACGAGACCGGCGCCGACGACGAGGCCTGCTACCTCGTCAGCGAGCTCGTCCGCGGCGACACGCTGCGCGACCTCCTCGACCGGGGCGCGCTCTCGGACCGAGACGTCGTCGTGATCGGCGCCGGCCTGTGCGACGCGCTCGCCCACGCGCACGCCCGCGGCGTCATCCACCGCGACGTCAAGCCCGGCAACGTCATGGTCTGCGAGCAGCACGCCGACGGCGGGGCGACGGCGAAGATCTGCGACTTCGGGATCGCCCGGATCGTCGGCGGCGAGGCGCTCACCCGCACCGGCGACGTCGTCGGCACGCTCGCCTACATGGCGCCCGAGCAGGCCGAGGGGCGGCGGATCACCCCGGCCGTCGACGTCTACGCGCTCGGCCTCGTCCTCTACGAGGCGCTGACGGGGACGAACCCGATCCGCGGCGCCGGCCCGGCCGACACGGCCCGGCGCGTCGGGATCGAGCTGCCGCAGCTGCGGCGGGTGCGCCGCGACCTCCCCGAGGCGCTCTGCGACGCGATCGACGCCGCGGTCGCCGCCGCCCCGCGCGCCCCCCCGACCCCGGCGCGGCTGCGGGCGGCCCTGCTCGCCGCCGTCGACCAAGTCGACGACGAGCCGGGGATCGTCGAGGGCGGCCCGCTCGACGACCTGCGCACGCGCTGGACGGCGATCCAGCGCCGCTACCGCGACCCGGGCGAGACCGGCTGGCTGCGCGAGGTCCGCGACGGGCTCACGCGCGCCGGCGCGGTCGCCTGGGAGGAGGCGGCCGACGAGCCGTTCGTCGACGCGCCCCCGGTCGAGGGCGACGCGCCCGCGCCGGTGCCGCGCCGGCTGCTGGCCCGCGCGTTCGCGGCCGCGACGGTCGCGCCGCTGGCCGCGCTCGCGGTCACCGAGCTCGGCCCGTCGGGGGAGCGGGCGCCGGTCGAGGCCGGGGTGGCGGCCGCCGCGGCCGCCGCGCTCGTCGCCGTCCTCCCGCGCGCCGGCTGGCTGCTGTGCGCGTGGGCGCTCGAGGTCTGGCTGGTGGCCGCCGGGGCGAGCGGCACCGCGCTCGTGCTCGCCGTCGCGCTGCTGCCCGTCCCGCTGGCGCTGCCGCTGGCCGGCGGCCTGTGGTCGGTCCCGGCCGGCGCGCCCGCGCTCGGCGCGCTCGGCCTGGCGACCGCGTTCCCGGCCGTCGCCGGCCAGGCGGCGACCGTCGCCCGCCGGGCCGCGCTCGGCGCGCTCGGGGTCGTCTGGGTCTGCGCGGTCGAGCTGCTGAGCGGGACGCGCCTGCTCGCCGGGCCGCCCGCGTCGGCGCACGCGCGCCCGTCCTGGGAGGACTCGGCCGGCCGCGCGCTGACCGACGCGGTCGTCCCGCTGCTGACGTCGGGCCTGCTCGCCGTGGCGGCGCTGTGGGCGGTCGCCGCGGCCGTCCTGCCGCTCGTCGTCCGCGGCCGCAGCGCGGCGCTCGACCTCGCCCTGGCCGCCGTGTGGGCCGCGGCTCTGGCCGTCTGCACGCAGGCCCTGCTCGAGGCGCTCGCGGCCTGGGAGGCCGCCCCGCCGCGCGGCCTGGCGCTCGGCGCGGTCGTCGCGGCGCTGGGGGCGGTGGGGCTGCGCGCGGCCCGACGCGCCGCCCGCCCCACCGGGCCTCGCCTACCATGACCTCCCGCACGTGATGGCCATCTCGGTGTCCCCGGGCGAGCGGGAACCACGGTCATGAGCGTCCTGCGCAGCCTCGAGAATCGCATCGCCGGCCTGGTGGAGGGCACCTTCGGACGGGTGTTCCGCTCCGAGGTCCGCCCCGTCGAGCTGGCCCGCAAGCTCGCCAAGGAGATGGACGAGCACCGCACCGTCTCGGTGTCGCGCACGTACGTCCCGAACGAGTACACCGTGTGGCTGTCGCCCGAGGACCGCGCCCGCTACGAGGGCGTCGAGCACGAGATCGCCGACGAGCTCGCCGCCTACCTGCTCGAGCACGCCCGCCGCGAGCGGCTCGCGCTCGTCTCGCGCCCGGTGATCGAGTTCCGCACCGACGAGCGCCTCGCGCTCGGCGAGTTCGGCATCCAGGCGCGGCTCGTGCGCGAGCGCGCGCCCGAGGCCGGCGCCGCGCCCGCCGCCCGCGGCGAGGCCCCGCCGGTCGCGCCCGCCGAGCGCGGCCACACGATGGTCTACTCGACGGCCGAGCGCCACCGCGAGCAGCTGTCGGAGGCGCGGGCCGGCCGCGCCGGGCGGGCGATCGTCGTCGTCGACGGCAAGCGGATGCTCGTCGGCGCGGCCGGGGCGCTGCTCGGGCGCTCGCGCGAGTGCGACATCGTGCTCGACGACGGCAACGTCTCCCGCCGCCACGCGGAGGTCCGCCCGGGGCCGGACGGGTGGACGATCACCGATCTGGGCAGCACGAACGGGGTGCGCGTGAACGGACGGCCGATCGGCGCCGGGCCCCACCCGCTGCGCGACGGCGACCACGTCGAGCTGGGCACCCAGCACGTGACCTTCGAGATCGACTGAGCGCAGCCCGATGGTCGAGCCCGCCTCCGTCCTCCTCAAGTACGGCTTCCTGATCGTCCTCTACCTGTTCCTCGTGTGGGTGTCGCGCAACGCCCTGCGGGACCTGGCCGGGAAGACCGTCTCGCGGCCGGCGCCGGCGGCCCCGGCCGGGCTGGTCGACGCGACCGGGCTGCACTCGCTCACCCCCGAGGGCGACGGCCTCGAGCCGCAGCTCGTCGTCGAGCGCGGCGTCGGGCTGCAGCCCGGGATGGCCTTCGACATCGGGGACGGCGCCGTCCTCGGGCGCGGCGACAGCGCCGAGATCCGCCTCCAGGACCCGTTCGCCTCCGGCCGCCACGCGCGGCTCATCCGCCAGGGCGGGATCGTCGTCATCGAGGACCTCGGCTCGACGAACGGCACGTACCTCAACGGCGAGCTGCTCCAGGGCCCGCAGCCGCTGCACGCCGGCGACCGGGTGCGCATCGGCGACACCGAGTTCGTGTACGAGGACCGCTGACCGATGCTCCGCGTCGCCGACAAGTACGCCGCCAGCGACACCGGCCGGCAGCGCCGGGCCAACGAGGACGCCTACTTCGTCCGCGCGCCGCTGTTCGTCGTCGCCGACGGGATGGGCGGCGCCCAGGCCGGCGAGGTCGCCTCCGGGATCGCGGTCGACGCGTTCCGCGACGGGCTGCCCGACGGCGCCGAGCCGGTCGAGGCCCGGCTCGCGCGGGTCGTGCAGGCCGCCAACGAGGAGATCCACCGCCGCTCGCGCGCCGACGCCGACCAGGCCGGGATGGGCACGACGCTCACCGCCGCCTACGTCGACGTCGACGGCGTCGCGATCGCGCACGTCGGCGACTCGCGCGCGTACCGCTGGCACGACGGGCGCCTGGAGCGGCTCACCGACGACCACTCGCTCGTCGAGGAGCTCATCCGCCAGGGCCGCCTGAGCGAGGCCGAGGCCGAGGAGCACCCGCAGCGCTCGATCATCACCCGCGCGCTCGGGCCCGAGCCGCTCGTCGAGGTCGACACGCGGACCTCGCCGGCCCGCGACGGCGACCTGTTCCTGCTCTGCTCCGACGGGCTGACCGGGATGATCGGCGAGCAGGGCGTCGCCGACGTCCTCGCCGAGGGCGGCAGCCTGCGCGACATCGCCCGCCGCCTCATCGACGCCGCCAACCGGGCGGGCGGGCGCGACAACATCACCGTCGTCCTCTTCCGCGTCGAGGAGGTCGAGCCGGCCGACGGCGGCGCCGGCGCGTCGACGACGACCTCCCACCCGGCCGTCCGTCCGCAGCCCGCCGAGCGCGGGCCCGTTCCCGCCGAGGCGCCGCCGCGGGGCCCGGCCGCGGCCCCGGCGCCCGCCGCCCCGCGCCCGCCCCGCCCGCGGGCCGCGGCGGCGCCCCGCCGCCGCTGGCGCCGGCGGCTCACCGCCGGGCTGGTCGTGCTCGCGGTCCTGGCCACGATCGGGCTCGGCGTCTACGCGGGCGTCAACTCCGTCTACTTCATCGGGACCGACGCCGAGGGCCGGATCGCCCTCTACCGCGGCGTCCCGTACGAGCTGCCGCTGGGGATCGAGCTGTACCGGACCCAGTACCGGACCGGCATCCCGGCCGCCTCGCTGCCGCCGGCCCGGCGCGACGCGCTGCTGGACCACACGCTGCGCTCCCACGCCGACGCCGCCGACCTCGTGCGCCAGCTCGAGCTCGACCGCCTCCAAGATCCAGCCGATCCGTCGTGAGCGCCCGCAACCGCGAGCTGCTGGCGCTCGTCCCGGCCTCGCTGCTGCTCACCGCCGGGTTCGCCGCCGTCTTCGTCGAGCGCGACGACGTCCTGTCCGACGTCTCGCTCACCTACGGCGCGATCTTCCTCGGGCTCTGCCTGGTCGCGCACCTCGTCATCCGCTTCACGCTGCCCGACGCCGACCCGTACCTGTTCCCGCTGGCGGCGACGCTCGCCTGCTTCGGCCTCGTGATGATCTACCGGATCGACGAGACGCTCGCCCGCGAGCAGGCGCAGTGGTTCGTCGTCGGGCTCGTCCTCTTCGGGGCGACGATCGTCGCGGTCCGCGACATCACCGTGCTCGAGCGCTACCGCTACGTCATCGCGACGGCCTCGATCATCCTGCTCCTGCTTCCGCGCCTGCCGGGCATCGGCCAGCAGGTCAACGGCGCCTACCTCGGCGTCAAGCTCGGGCCGATCGCCTTCCAGCCGGCCGAGTTCGCGAAGATCGGCATCGTCGTCTTCCTGTCGAGCTACCTGCGCGACACCCGCCAGCTGCTCGTCAGCGCCGGCCGCCGGATCGGGCCGGTCGTCCTGCCGCCGCTCAAGCACCTCGGGCCGATGCTCGTCGTCTGGGGGCTGGCGATGCTCCTGCTCGTCTTCATCCGCGACCTCGGCTCGTCGCTCATGTTCTTCGGGGCGTTCCTGGCGCTCCTCTACGTCGCGACGAACCGGCTCTCGTTCGTCCTCTTCGGCCTCGGGCTGTTCGCGGCCGGCGGCTGGTTCTTCGCGAGCACGGTCGGCCACGTCCAGAACCGGATCGACGCGTGGCGCGACCCGTTCGACCCCGAGCTGTACGACCGCGTCGGCGGCAGCTACCAGATCGCCCAGTCGCTCTTCGCGCAGGCCGACGGCGGCCTCTTCGGCCAGGGCTTCGCGCAGTCGATCCTCCAGATCCCCGGCACCGACAGCCAGCTGCTGCCCGCCGCCCACACCGACCTCATCTACGCGGTCATCGTCAACGAGCTCGGCCTCGTCGGCGCGGTCGGCGTGCTCGTCGTGTACCTCCTCATCGTCGAGCGGGCGATGAAGACGTCGATCATCGCGAGCGACTCGTTCTCGAAGCTGCTGGCGGCCGGCCTGGGCGCCGTCTTCGCCCTGCAGGTGTTCGTCATCGTCGGCGGGGTGACGAAGGTCATCCCGCTCACCGGCGTGACGCTGCCGCTCATCTCCTACGGCGGCTCGTCGATCCTGGCGAACTTCGTCCTGCTCGCGCTCCTGCTGGCGGTCTCCGACAAGGCGAGGAGGCGGACCGCGTGAACACGCCGACGCGCCGCCTGTTCATCCTCGTCATCGGGCTGTTCGCCGTGCTCGTCTTCGCGACGAGCTGGTGGACGGTCGCCCGCCCCCAGTCGCTGCGCGACAACCCGCAGAACCGCCGCGCGCTCCTGCAGGAGCAGCGCATCCACCGCGGCGCGATCCGGGCCGCCGACGGGACCGTCCTCGCCCGCTCGGTCCGCGGGCCCGACGAGACGTGGACGCGCCGCTACAGCGAGGCCGACGCGCTCGTCTCGCAGGTCGTCGGCTACTCGTACACGAGCCTCGGGCGGGCCGGGCTGGAGCGCTCGCGCAACGCCGACCTCGTCGGCGACACGAACGAGCTGGCCTCGCTGCTGGACCAGATCCTCGGCCGCGAGCCGGTCGGCTACGACGTCATCACGACGATCGACGTCGAGGCGCAGCGGGTCGCGATCGAGCAGCTCGCCGGCCGCAAGGGGTCGGTCGTCGCGCTCGAGCCCGACACCGGCCGCGTCCGGGTCATGGCCAGCGTCCCCGGCTTCGACGCCAACGACGTGCGCGACCCGCGCACGTACCGGCGGCTGAACCGCGACCCCGACTCGCCGCTGTTCAACCGGGCGACCCAGGCCTCCTACGCGCCCGGCTCGACGTTCAAGGTCGTCACCGCCGCTGCCGCGCTCGACACCGGCCGCTACACGCCCGACACGGTCGTCAACGGCGACTCGCCGAAGGAGGTCTCCGGCGTGCCGCTCGCGAACTCCGGCGGGCGCAGCTGGGGCGACATCACGCTGACGACGGCGCTGACGCACTCGGTCAATACGGTGTTCGCCCAGATCGGAGAGGATCTCGGGAAGGCCACGATGGCGAAGTACATGACCCGTTTCGGCTTCTACGCGAAGCCCCCGCTCGACTACCCGGCGGACCAGATGCTGGCCTCCGGCGAGTACCGGCGCGGGCGCCTGCTCGATCCCGAGTCCGACCTCATCGACGTCGGCCGCATGGCGATCGGCCAGGACAAGCTCCAGGTCACGCCGCTGCAGATGGCGACGGTCGCCGCCGTCGTCGCCAACGGCGGCGTGCGGGTCGCCCCGCGCCTGACCGAGCGGATCGTCGACCCCGACGGCCGCGTCGTCGAGCGGATCGAGCCCAAGGAGGAGGAGCGGGTCATCTCGCGCCGCGCAGCCCGCCAGCTCGGCGAGATGATGCAGAACGTCGTCCGCGAGGGCACCGGCACCGCCGCCGCGCTGCAGGGCATCAGCGTCGCCGGCAAGACCGGCACCGCCGAGAAGAACCCGGCCACCGACCTCAACCAGCCGTGGTTCATCGCCTACGCCCCCGCCGACGACCCGAAGATCGCGATCGCGGTGACGGTCGAGGACTCGATCGGCGGCCAGGGCGGGACCGTCGCCGCGCCGGTCGCCCGCGCCGTCCTCGAGGCGCTGCTGGGCGAGGAGGCGCGCGGCTGATGGCGCGCGACATCCCCGCCGGGACGCTCGTCGACGGGCGCTACCGCATCGTCGAGCGCGTCGGCTCGGGCGGCATGGCCGACGTCTACTGCGCCGAGGACACCCAGCTGGGGCGGCGCGTCGCGCTCAAGCTCCTGCACCGCCGCTTCGCCGAGGACCGCGAGTTCGTCGAGCGCTTCCGCCGCGAGGCGTCCAGCGCCGCCGGCCTCTCGCACCCGAACGTCGTCGGGGTCTTCGACCGCGGCGAGTGGGACGGCACCTCGTACATCGCGATGGAGCTCCTCGACGGCCGCACGCTGAAGCAGATCATCGTCGAGGAGGCGCCGCTGGACCCGGTCCGCGCGATCGACCTCACCGCCCAGATCCTGCGCGCCGCCCGCTTCGCCCACAAGCGCGGCGTGATCCACCGCGACCTCAAGCCGCACAACGTCATCGTCGACGCCGAGGGCCGCGCGAAGGTCACCGACTTCGGGATCGCGCGGGCCGGCGCGTCGGACATGACCCAGACCGGGTCGATCATGGGCACGGCCCAGTACCTGTCGCCCGAGCAGGCCCAGGGCCAGCCGGTCACGCCGCGCTCGGACCTGTACTCGATCGGGATCGTCCTCTACGAGCTGCTGACCGGGCGCGTCCCGTTCGACGGCGACAGCGCGGTCACGATCGCGCTCAAGCAGGTCAACGAGGCGCCGATCCCGCCGAGCGCGTTCAACCCGGCCGTCACCCCGGAGCTCGAGGGGATCGTCCTCCACGCGCTCGAGAAGGACCCGGCCCGCCGCTTCCCGGACGCCGACGCGTTCCTGGCCGCGCTCGAGCAGGCGCGGGCGGACATCGTCGCCGGCGCGGCCGGGTCGGCGACCGCCGCGTTCGCGCCGGTCGGCGTCGAGGAGGCCCCGGACGCCGGGCCGCCCGGCGACGGCGGGCGCAGCCGCCGCGCGTGGTGGATCGCCGCGATCGTCGCCGTCGTCGTGATCGCCGGCGCCGTCCTCGCCTACGCGCTCACCCGCCCGTCCGAGCGCACGGTCCCGAACGTGACCGGCAAGCCGCTGGCCGCGGCGCTGGCGATCCTCCAGGACGCCGGCTTCGACCCGAGCGTCGAGCGGATCGAGTCCGACGCCGAGCCGGGCACGGTCCTGCGCCAGGACCCGCAGCCCGGCGAGAAGGCCGAGGAGGGCGCCGAGGTCATGCTCACCGTCTCGCAGGGGCCGGGGACGCAGCCGGTGCCCGACGTCGTCGGCCAGCCGGTGCGCGCCGCGGTGCGCGAGCTCGAGGACGCGGGGTTCGAGACCCGGCGGCGGCGCGAGCACAGCGACACCGTGCCGCGCGGGCGGGTCATCGCCACGATCCCCGAGCCCGGCACGCCCGCCGAGGTCGGCTCCGCGGTGACGCTCGTCGTCTCGCGCGGGCCCGAGCAGGTCGAGGTGCCGGACGTCGTCGGGATGCGCCGCGACGAGGCCCGCGACGCGCTCGAGGCGGCCGGGTTCGCGGTGCGCGTCGAGGAGCAGGAGGACGAGAGCGCCGAGGAGGACACGGTCCTGTCCCAGGACCCGGCGGCCGGGACGCGGCTGGCGAAGGGCGAGACGGTGACGATCGCCGTCGCGGTCGAGCCAACGACGGTGACGGTCCCGGACGTGACGACGATGGAGGTCGACGAGGCGTTCAACGCGCTCGCCGACGCCGGCCTGCGCCCGAACCAGGTCCGCGAGACGGTCACCGACCCGAGCCTCGACGGCGTCGTCCTGCGCCAGCGCCCGCCGGCCGGGCGGAGGGTCGAGCGCAACTCGCGCGTGACGGTGACCGTCGGCCGGCTCGACCCGGCGGCCACGACCCCGTCGACGCCGACGACCCCGTCGACGCCGACGACGCCGACCGCGCCCTCCTCCGACGCCGCGGCCGAGGTGCCGCCCGCGCCATGAGGGTCGCGGTCCTGTCGGGCGGGCGCTCGTCGGAGCACGACGTCTCGCTCGTGTCCGGCGCCGGGGTGCGCCAGGGGCTCGCCCAGGCCGGCCACGAGGCGCTCGACGTGCGCATCGAGCGCGACGGCACCTGGTGGCACGACGGCGCCGAGGTCGAGCTGCGGCCCGGGCGCGGCCTGCTCGGCGCCGACTGCGCGTTCCCGGTCCTCCACGGCCCGTTCGGCGAGGACGGGACCGTCCAGGGGCTGCTCGAGTGCCTCGACGTCCCCTACGTCGGGGCGGGCGTCCTGTCGTCGGCCCTGTGCATGGACAAGGTCCTGTTCAAGGACGTCCTCGGCGCGGCCGGGGTGCCGCAGGTCGCCTACGCCGCCGTCCGCGACGGCGACCCCGACCCGGCCGCCGCGGTCGCCCACCTCGGCCTGCCGGTGTTCGTGAAGCCCGCGCGGCTGGGCTCGTCGGTCGGCATCGCGAAGGTGACCGACCCGGCCGAGCTGCCCGCCGCGCTGGAGCGGGCGTTCGCCCACGACCCGCTCGTCATCGTCGAGGCGATGGCGAGCGGCATCGAGGTCGAGTGCTCGGTCCTGGGCAACGACGACCCGGTCGCCTCCGAGCCGGGCGAGATCACCTACGAGGCCGACTGGTACGACTACGAGGCGAAGTACACGCCCGGGGCGATGGAGCTCGTCGTGCCTGCGCGGATCTCCGCCGCCGCCCGCGACCGGGTGCGCGAGCTCGCGGTCGAGACGTTCCGGCGCGTCGGCTGCCAGGGCCTGGCCCGCGTCGACTTCTTCGTCGACGGCGACGAGGTCCTCGTCAACGAGCTGAACACGATGCCGGGCCAGACGCCGACGAGCGTCTACGCGAAGCTGTTCGAGGCGTCCGGCCTGCCGTACCCGCGGCTCGTCGAGCGGCTCTGCGAGCTGGCCCGCGAGCGCCACGCGGCCGCCGCGCGCTACCGCTTCTGACGGGCGCGGCGGGCGACGCGCCAGGCGACGGCGGTCGCGGCGGCCTCGCTGGCCAGCGCGAGGACGATGAGCGCCCACGCGAGGTAGAAGACGAACCCGCGCACGTTCACGACGAGCAGGAGGACGAGGCCGGCGACGACGAGGGCCGCCCGCAGCAGGAACTGCCACGGGACCGGGGGAGGCGGCGTCCCCGGGCCGCTCTGACGGCGCGCCACCTCCCGCAGCCTAGCGCCCGCCGGTGTGGCCGAGGACGAGCTGCGCGGCCTCCAGCGGCACGTCGAGCTGGACGGCGTGGCCGACGTCGTCGAGGACGACCCCGTCGAGCAGCGCGTCGACCCCGGCCGGCCCGGCCGGCGGCGGCCCGCCCGCGTGGCCGGGCAGCGTCGGCGCGAGCACCTCGTGGCGGCGCTCGAGCGCCGGCAGCGCGAGTGACCACGCGTGCCACGTCTCCATGAAGCCGTGCAGGCACACCAGCGGCGGGCCTTCGCCGCCGCGATGGGCGTCCCCGCTACTTCTCACTCAGGAGCGCGAGGTCGCTGATCGTCGCGTTCTCGGAGTCCGGCGGCAGCTGCGTGATCCAGACGAGGTAGTAGCGGAACTTCCTGCCCGCCGTGTCGAGCGGCACCTGCTGGGAGCGCTTGACGTCCGACAGCGTCGCGACCTTCGTCCAGCCGTCGAGCGCGTCGGGCGGGCCGTCCTCGGCCGCGTACACCTCGCCGCTCCAGCCGGGGGTCGTCGTGCGCAGCTCGAGCCGCGTCGCCACCACCCCGGGCGACGCGTCGACGTAGAGGCCGACGCCGCTCTTGTTCAGCTGGCCGCCCTCGTAGCGCTCGGTCGACCAGGCCGACTTCGGGTCGTCGTCGATCGCGGCGATCGCCTCGCCGGGGTGCTCGCCGTCGCCGCCCTCGGGGTCGAAGTCGGAGGCGGCCTTCGTCTTCAGCGGCACGACCTCGGTGTTCGGCACCGACGGCGTCACGTCGGGGACGCGGACGCCGCGCTCGGTCCGGTCGCGGGCCAGCCACAGCGCCGCGGCGACGCCGGCGACGGCGAGGACGAGCGCGACGACGACGAGGATGCGCGGGGCCCGGGCGCGCAGCGGCACGCGCGACCGCGTCGGCGCCGGCAGCGAGCGGATGACCGTCGTCGCCTCGCCGGCGACCTCGCCGGAGCGCGAGCTCTCGACGGCGAGGACGTCCTCGAGGTCGGCGGCGAACGAGGCCGCGTCCGGGTAGCGGCGGGCGAGGTCCTTCTCGGTCGCGCGGTCGAGGACCGCGCCGAGGGAGGCCGACACCTCGGGCCGGCGCAGGCGCACGTCCGGCAGCTCCTCGCGGACGTGCTTCATCGCGACGGCGATCTGGTTCTCGCCGCGGAACGGGACCTCGCCGGTGAGCATCTCGTAGAGGACGATCCCCAGCGAGTAGACGTCGGACTGGCCGGTGACCGGGTGGCCGAGGGCCTGCTCGGGCGAGACGTAGTCGGTCGTGCCCAGGACCCGCCCGTCGGCGGTCAGGCCCTCGTCGGCCAGGCCGCGGGCGATCCCGAAGTCGGTGACCTTCGCGGTCCCCTCGGTGTCGACGAGGACGTTCTGGGGCTTGACGTCGCGGTGGACGATCCCGCGCTCGTGGGCGGCCGAGAGGGCGCGGGCGATCTCGATCGCGTAGGCGATCGCCTCGGTCACCGGCAGGCGGCCCATGCGGCGGATGCGCTGCTTGAGCGTCTCGCCCTCGACGTACTCGAGGACGATGTAGGGCCGGTCGCCGTCCTCGCCGGCGTCGATGACCTGGACGACGTGCGGGTGGTTGAGCTGGGCGACGTGCCGCGCCTCGCGGCGGAAGCGCTCGATCTGGTCGCCGTCGCGCGCCGTCTCGCGGTGCATGAGCTTGATCGCGACCTGGCGCTCGAGGAGGGTGTCGAACGCGCGGTAGACGGTCGACATGCCGCCGGCGCCGATCTCGGCGTCGAGGCGGTAGCGGCCGGAGAGGAGCGTCCCGACGAGCGTCGTCATCTGGGACCTATGTTGACGCGGTGGGCGACGGGCATGTCGTGATCCGTACGGATGCAGATTGCCCGCGCGCGCGGGCCCCGGAACCGATGCGGCGCCGGACGCCCAAGGAGTTCGCCGCGCGGGGGCCGGACACCTACCGGCGCGGCGGGGGTTGCACGCCCGCTGTCGCGGGCTCAGCCGGTCGGCCCCGAGGGGCCGGGAACGATCACGAGGACGACCCCCTTGATCCGATCCCGGCCCGGGCCACCGAGCTTCGTCATGCCAGGCGTGCCGATCAGCCCTGCAGCAGCGCCAGGACGCTCTGGGTCGCCTGGTTGGCCTGCGCCATCATCGCCGTGCCGGCCTGCTGGAGGACCTGCAGCTTCGTGAACTCGATCATCTGCTCGGCCATGTCCACGTCGCGGATCCGCGACTCGGCGGCCACGAGGTTCTCCGCGTAGGCGGCGGCCGCGTTCACCGAGTGCTCCAGGCGGTTCTGGACCGCGCCGAAGGTCGAGCGGGTCGCGCTGATCGCGTCGATCGCCGCGTCCAGGTTGCTGATCGCGTTCGCCGACGACAGGTCGTAGTAGTTCGCCGGCAGGGTCGCGGCGAGGCTGACCGTCGGGACCGTGATGACCTGGCCGTCGTTGGCGCCGACCTGGAAGGTGACGGTGCCGGCCACGGCGAGGAAGGTGATGCCGTTGAACTGCGCCTGCGAGCCGATGCGGTCGATCTCGGACGCCAGCTGGTAGACCTCGGACTGGATCGCCGAGCGGTTCGCGGCCGACATCGTGCCGTTCGCGTACTGGACGGCCAGCTCGCGCATGCGCTGCAGCATCGAGTGGACCTCGTCGAGGTTCGCCTCGGCCGTCTGGACGAGCGAGATGCCGTCCTGCATGTTGCGCTGCGCCTGGTTGAGGCCCCGGATCTGGCCGCGCATCTTCTCCGAGATGCCCAGGCCGGCGGCGTCGTCGCTGGCGCGGTTGATGCGGTAGCCGGACGACAGCCGCTCCATCGCGGTCGAGATCGCCTCGCTGGTGTTGGAGAGCTGCCGGTGCGCGTTCAGCGCCTGGATGTTGTTGTTGATCCTCAGGGACATGGCCTTCGAGGTCCTTTCGCTACTTGGTGACGGGCAGGTCTCGGGGCAGGACGCCCGGGTCGGCCTTGGCCGCCGCGGCGTTCTCCTCCTTGACCGAACGCCAGATCTCCTCCCGGTAGACGGGGAGGGATCGCGGCGCGTCGATCCCGATGCGGACGCTCGAACCGCTGACCTCGATCACCTCGATGACGGTGTCATCGCCCAGCATGATCTTCTCGCCGGGCCTGCGGGTGATGATGAGCATGGGTCGTTCCTCCTTGGATGCGGTGGATGGTTCGGGCGTCGCGACCGGGGCTGTCGCGTCTAGGCCGCCCGCTCCTCCGCCATCGCCGGGAAGAGCGGTGCCCGGACCGGGGCGTCCGGGGCCTGGTTGATGATCTGGTGGCCGAGCCCGTTCGACACGAGAATCGGCGCGCGGAGGTTCGCACTGAAGTCCTCCAGCGACTCGGCCGCGCGAACGGTCACGTACACGGCCGTGTCGCCGTCCGGGCGGATGCCGAGCCGCTCGGCCTCGTCGTCGGAGATCTCCACCTCGTAGCTCTCGAAGAAGCGCCACGGATTGGTGAGCGGCAGAGCGAGGGCAGGGTCGTCCAGCGAGTGCAGCCAGACGAACGCGGCATCCTCGTTGCGGGCCAGGAGCGTGTACCGGCTCCCGCCCAGCCCGATCAGGCCGTTCGGGAACTCGATCACGGCCTCCTCGGGGATCTCCACCTCCCCAAAGCGCGTGCTCTGAAGGGTCACTGACATGCCTGCCTCCTGCTTCGGTCGCTCCACCTTCACCGGAGGAAGTCCAGGAGCGATGGTTGGATGATGGACGCGCCGGTCTTCAGCGCGGCCTCGTAGACGGTCTGGGCGGTCGTGAGCTGGAGGATCGCCGTCGCGGCGTCGATGTCCTCCGTGTCCGAGAGAAGCCTGGTCGCGGCCTCGTGGGTCGTCTCCACGCGGTCCTCGGCGGCGTCGAGCCGGTTCAGCGTGGCGCCCACCTGGGCCTGCACCTCGTTGATGCGGGTGAGGTTCGCCTGCAGGGCCCTGAGGTCGGTCGTGCGCAGCGCCTCGGCGTCGGCCGCGGTCCCGCCCCGCAGGTGGGCGGAGATGTTGCGCAGCGTGTCGATGAGGCCGCCGTCGCCGCCGCCGCCGCCGAGCAGCGGCGGGGTGCCGACGTTCACGAGCGCGTTGATCTGCACCGAGACGCCGGGGCCGATCTCGCGGGCGACGATGCCGTTGTCGCCGAAGTAGGCGTCGACGGCCGGCTCGCTCGTCGTGTCGTACGGCGGGGTCGTCGTCTTCGTGCCGCCGAACAGGTAGACGCCGCCGTAGCTCGTGTTGCCGGCGTGCTTGACGGCGGCGACGATCTGGTCGATCTCGGCCGCGATGTTCAGCCGGGCCTCGTGGCCGGCGGAGTCGGTGGCCCCCTCCACGAGCAGCTCGTTGGCGCGGTGGAGGAGGTTCGTGATCTCGCTCAGCGTCGAGCTCGTCGTCTCCATCCAGCCGCGGGCCTGGGAGATGTTGGCCCGGTACTGCTCGTTGGCCTGCAGCTGGGCCCGGGTGAGGACCGCGCGCTGGGCGCCGACCGGGTCGTCGGACGGGCGCAGGAGCTTGCGCTGCGTCGACATCTCCTGGGTGGCCCGGTCGACGCGGTTCATCGCCCGCGTCAGGTCGCTCAGGACCCGGTCGTTGAGCATGTTCTGCGTGATGCGCATCAGAGGCCCACCCGACCGGTGCGGTTGATGAGCGTGTCGAGCATGTCGTCGAGCGTGGACAGCGTCCGCGCCGACGCCTGGTAGGCACGCTGGAAGCGGATCATGTTGGCCATCTCCTCGTCGATCGAGACGCCGGAGACCGAGTCGCGCCGCGCCTTGGCCGACTCGAGGACGGCCGTCGCGGCGTCCTGGCGGCGGTTCGCGTCGCGCGCCTCGGAGCCGATGCGCAGGATGAGCCCGGCGTACTGGCGGTCGGCGGCGCCGCCGCGCAGCGCGGCCACGGCCAGCGCGATGTCGTTGGCGCCCGGGGGCGACCCGGCCACCGCGGTCGTCATGACGGTGCTCGGGTCGGCGGCGATCGCGGCGTCGACGGCGATCGTCGCGGCGGTCGTGCCGGCGGGGTCGAAGAAGTCGCCGCCGTAGGCGGCGTTGACGTCGGTGACGAGCTGGTTGACGAACGCGTCGAGGTCGGTCAGGTACTGGTCGATCGTGCCGCCCGTCTCGCTCAGCGCCTGGAGCGCGCCGATGATGCCGCCCGGCGCCGGCGTCGGGTAGAGCGAGGTGTCCGGCGGGGTCGGCGCCCACGCGGTCGTGTCGTCGACGAGCAGCGGCGGGTTGACGTTGCCGAAGGCGATCTGGATCGAGTTGTTCGGCAGCTCGGTGATCGTCACGTGGCCGAGCTCGGCCAGGCGGTCGATCAGCCGGTCGCGCTGGTCGAGGAGCGCGTTCGGCTGCTGGCCGGCCGCGGTCGCCCGCTTGATCTCCGCGTTCAGGCGCGCGATCTCGGCCGCGTTGGAGAGGATGTCGCCGCCGGCGGTCGTGTAGGCGGCCAGCTCCTGCGCGGCGTTGTCCTTGACCGCGGTCAGCTGCGCCTGCAGCGAGCGGATGCCGTCGGCCAGGGCGATCGCGTTGACGACGAGCGCGCCCTTCGTCGCGGTGTCCTCGGGCTGGTTGGCGACCTGCTGCCAGGCGTCCCACAGGCGCGACAGGAGCGTCGCGATGCCCTTGTCGCCCGGCTCGTTGAGGACGAGCTCGACGTTCGCCAGCGTCTGGGCGGTCGTGTCGGCCTCGGAGCTGATCGACGTCTGGGTCCGGTACTGGAGGTCGGCGAACGCGTCGCGGATGCGCCGGTAGGCGGTGACGTCGACGCCGCCGCCGAGCAGGGCGCCGCCGTTGCCCGCGCGGGCGCCGGCGCTCACCTTCAGCCCGACGACCTGCTCGAGCTCGACGGCCTGGCGCGTGTAGCCCGCGGTGTCGGCGTTGGCGATGTTGTGCGCGGTGACGTCGAGCGCCACCTGCGAGGCCTGCAGGCCGCGCAGCGCGGTGTTCAGGCCGAAGAAGCTGGAGATCCCGCTCGGCATCGGTCAGGCCTCCAGGTCGAGGACGCGGTGGGTGGCGGGCGACGGCGCGGCGACGCGCAGGCTGGGCCCGGCGTCCTCGCCGGGGCGCCGGTAGCCGAGGTCGTCCTCGCCGGACATCATGCGCGTGAGGTGGTCCAGGAACGCGAGCTCCTGGCGCATGAGCGCGCGGTTGACGGTGTGCTCGCGCTGGATCTCCGACAGCAGGCCGCGCAGCTCGGCCGAGCGGGTGCGGGCCGGCTCGGCCTCCTCCGGCGCCATGAGCGAGATCATCGCCTCGAGCGTGATCGCGTGGCCGGGGACGCCGAGCTGGGCGCCGGCGCGGTCCAGCAGCTGGGTGCGCTGCTGCTCGAGGCCGGCGCGGTGCTGCATCTCGCGCTGGAGGTCCTGGACGCGGGCGACGACCTCGTCGACCTGCTGGCTGCGGATCGCCGCGCCCTGGCGCAGGACGATGTCCAGCAGCCGGCGGGCCGAGGCGATCTGCGCGTCGAGGTGCGCGAGGACGTCGGCGCCGAGGGTGCCGCGGGCGGCGACGGCGGTGCTCACGACGACGCTCCGTCGGTGTCGAGGTCGACGAGCCGGCGCGCGAGCCCGAGGCCGCCGGCGGCGGTGACCGCGTCGGCGAGCGCGTCGGGCAGCAGGTGCTCGTACGGGTTCGAGCCGCCCTCCTCCTCGCCGGAGGCGCGCTCGGCCGTGCGCGTGAGCTGCTTGGCCAGCTCGTGGGTGAGCTGGCGCTCGAAGGCGAGCGCGGCCTGGTAGCGCTCCCGCGCCTCCGGGCCCGCGGCGCGGACGTCGGCGGGCAGGGCCGCCTGGTCGACGGGGGGCAGGAACGTGCTCACCGCTTCACCCCGTTGGCGATCTGGGCCATCTCGTCCTGGGTGGAGATGGCGCGGCTGGCGAGCTGGTAGGCGCGCTGGGTGACGATCATGTCCGCCATCACGTCGCCGAGGTCCACGTCGGAGCTCTCGACGACGCCCTGGCGCAGGGTCGCGTCGGCGCCGGCCCGGGTGGCGGGGCCGCTCGCGTCGGTCGTGACGAAGAGGTTGCCGCCGACCGGCATGAGGCGGTCGGACGCGCGCACGGAGAAGAGGGTGATGCGGCCGATCTGGCGGCCGCCCTCGGCCAGGACGCGGCCGTCGGGGGCGATCGTGACCTGGCGCTCGTCGACGCCGTCGGGGATGCGGACCGGCGGCTGGAGGGGCAGGCCGTCGGCGAGCAGGCGCCGGTTGACGTCGAGGGTCAGGGCCCCGTTGCGGGTGAGGGCGGTCGTGCCGTCGGGGCGGCGGACCTGGAGGTAGGCGTCGCCCTCGATGGCGACGTCGAGGGGGCCGCCGGTGGACTTGTAGGTGGCGCCCGCGCCGCCGCGGCCGATGGTGACCGCGGCCGCACCCGCGCCCTCCATCACGCCGGCCTGGCCGCCGGGCCCGCTCGGCGAGTACACGAGGTCGCGGAACGCGATCCGCTGGCGGCGGTAGCCGACCGTGCCGACGTTCGCGACGTCGTTGGACAGCGCGTCGAGACGCTGCTGCTGGGCCGCCATGCCGGCAGCCGCCGAGTACATGCCTTCAAGCATCGGGTTCCTGTTGGAAGCCCGGCCCCCGCTCCCTGCGGTCCAGCCGGTGCGTTGTCCGTGGAGGAATCCCGGCCCCCGCTCCCTGCGGTCCAGCCGAGTCCACTCTGTCTGCGTCCCTCCGGTCGTCGGACGGGTCGCGCGGGACTTGAGGCGGGGGTGGACGTGCGTACGACCGGCGTCAGAAGCCGGTGACGGTGCCGACCTGCGTCGTGGCCTTGCGCAGCGTCTCGTCGATCGTCTGGATCGCCTTCTGGCCGGCCTCGAACGACCGCAGCGAGGCGATCATGTCGACCATCGCCCGGGCCGGGTCGACGCCCGAGCCCTCGAGCGCCCCGGCGGTCACGCGGCCGTCGGCCGTCCCGGCCGCCTGGCCGGTGAAGAGCGAGTCGCCGACCTTCTCGGCGTCGTTGACGGCGAACACGCCGAGCCGGCCGGGATCGACGGTCCCGTCGGAGCCGACGCGGATCGTCTGCCCGTTCTGGGACAGGACGGGGTTGCCGAGCTGGTCGACGAGGATGCCGCCCGGGCCCGCGGTGAAGGCGCCGTTGCGCGTGTAGCGGATGCCCGCCTCGGTGCGCACGGCGAAGAAGCCGTCCCCCTCGATGGCGAAGTCGAGCGGCTCGCCCGTCGTGCGCAGCGGCTGCGCCGAGAGGTCGGTCACGGTCTCGGCGATCTGGGCGCCCGCGCCGAGGCCGCCGACGACGGCGCCGGTGACCGTGTTCGACAGGAGGAGGTCGCCGAACGCGCGGCGCGCCGACCGGTCGGCCTTGTAGCCCGGCGTGGCCACGTTGGCCAGGTCGTTGGCGATCTGATCCTGGCGGACCTGCTCGGCGAGCATGCCGGAGGCCGCGATGTAGAGGCCACGTTCCATCGCCACGACAGTCGGCCACCCGCCACACTTCTTGAGGACGATGGCCGCAGCCCCGATCGATCTCATCCTCCTGCGCGGCGGGTTCGCGCCGGATCTGCCGCTGCGCGTCGGCGACGTGCTCGCCGCCCGGGTGCTCACCCGGGAGGGGCCGACGGGGATGCTGTTCCTGGCCGGGGCGCGGGTGAGCGCGCGGCTGCCGGCCGACCTGGCGCCCGGCGCGCGCCTGCGCCTCCAGGTGCAGGAGGCGGAGGGCGAGCGGGTCGTCCTGCGCGTCGTCGGCGGGGGCTCGGAGGCGGCGGCGCCCGCCGCCCAGGCGGCCGCGGCGGCCGACGCGCTGGCCGAGGCGCTGCGGCGCGGGCTCGTCGCGACGCTGCCCGGCGGGGCGTCGGCGCGCCTGTTCGTCGACCCCGGCGAGGGCGGCGCGGCGCCGGCCGGCGGCCGCGCCCCGAGCCGGGTCACGCTGCGCTTCGAGGCGGCGGCGCTCGGCCGCGTCGACGTCGCGCTGGAGCTCGCGCCGGGCGCGGTGAGCGGGACGGTCCACGCGCCGGCCGGCGACGTCGCGCAGCGGCTGCGCGCCGGGATCGGCGACCTGCGCGACGCGCTGGCGCAGGCGACCGGGCGGCCGGCGACGGTCGCGGTGCGCGAGCGCGGGGAGACGGTGGACCTCCGTGCCTGAGCGCGAGCGCCGATCGCCCGACCGCGCCGCCGCCCTGCGCTACGACCGCGAGGGCGGCGCGGCGCCGCGGGTCGTCGCGGCCGGCCGCGGCGCCCCCGCGCGGGCGGGCGCCGCCGCCGCGCCGGCCCCAGGCGGCCCGGTCCGCGACGACGCCGCGCTGGCGGAGGCGCTGGCGGCGCTCGCGCTCGACGCCGAGGTGCCGCAGGAGCTGTGGGCGGCGGTGGCCGAGGCGCTCGTGTGGGCCTACCGCATGGACCTCGGCGCGCTGCGCGAGGCGCGCCGCGCGTAGGCCGGGGCCGGGGCGGCGCGCGGCGCCCGGGGGTGGCCGCGGGGGGGGGGGCCCCCCCCCCGGGGGCGGCGCC
>JADGIB010000320.1 GCA_019683665.1 Solirubrobacteraceae bacterium | reverse complement strand
TGGCCGAGGAGTCGTCGGCCTCGACCGAGCAGGTGTCGGCCTCGACGCAGCAGACGAGCGCGTCGACGCAGCAGATCGCCGCGTCGGCCCAGGAGCTGGCGGGCAACGCCGAGCAGCTCAAGGAGCTCGTCGCCCGCTTCACCGTCGCCTGAGCCTCGCCCGCACCGCCCGCGCCCCGGGGCCGCCCCGGGGCGCGGCGTCCGGGCGGCCGGCGCGATCTGCGATCGTGCGCGCCATGCGCGGGCCCGATCGACAGCGCCCGGGCGCGTTCCCCGACGACGCGACGCGCCGCACGTTCCTGGCCAACGAGCGCACCCAGCTCGCCTGGTGGCGCACCGGCCTCGCCTCGATCGCCGTCGGCGTCGGCGTCGGGCGGGTCGTCCCCGCCCTCGGCGCCGGCGACGACCACTGGGCCTACGCCGCCGTCGGCGTCGGCTACATCGCCTACGGCGTGCTCTTCGTCCTCGTCGGCACCTGGCGCCAGCGGCAGGTCGAGCGGGCCGTCCTCGCCTCCGGCTGGCGCGCCCAGGAACGTGCGATCCTGCTCGCGATGACCGCCGTGGGGATCGTCCTCGCGCTCGCGACCGCCGCGCTGGTGGTGATCGACGCCTGATGGCCCGGGCCGCCGACGACCTGCCCGTCGAGCGCTTCGCCGACGCCGCCGCGTTCGAGGCGTGGCTGGAGGCCGAGCACGCGCGGGCGCCCGGCGTCTGGCTCGAGCTGGCCAGGAAGGGCACGGGGATCGCGTCGGTCACCTACGAGGAGGCGGTCGACGTCGCGCTCTGCTTCGGCTGGATCGACGGCCACACGCGGTCGGTCGACGCGACCTGGTACCGCCAGCGCTTCACGCCCCGGCGCCCGCGCTCGAGGTGGTCGAAGCGCAACACGCAGCGCGCCGAGCGGCTCATCGCGGCCGGGCGGATGCGGCCCGCCGGGCTGGCCGAGGTCGAGCGCGCGAAGGCCGACGGCCGCTGGGACGCCGCCTACCACGGCCCGGCGACGATGGCGGTCCCGCCCGACCTGCAGGCCGCGCTCGACGCCGACCCGGAGGCGGCCGCGTCCTTCGCGGCGCTCGACAGCCGCAACCGCTACTCGATCCTCTACCGCCTCCACGACGCCAAGCGGCCCGAGACCCGGGCGCGGCGCCTGGCGCAGTTCGTCGAGATGCTGCGCCGCGGCGAGACCCTGCACTGACCGCCGGCCCGGCGACCGCGCCGCGGCGGACTTCACACCCTGTTCACACCGACGGCGCCGCGGGCGGGCACACTGGGGCGACCGTGCGCGGACGACCCGAGGAGCTGCACCCGTGACCCCAGGCCAGACCACCACGCCGATCGCCCAGCCGGTGCCGATGCGGCGGCCGCGCCCCGCGGCCGCCGAGACGGACGGCGCCCGTCGAGCGCCCGTCGAGCGCGCGTCCCGGCCGGTGCGCCTCGAGGGCCTGAACGCCTGGTACGGCGACCACCACACCGTCCACGACCTCAGCCTCACGTTCCCGGCCAACGCCGCGACCGCGCTCATCGGGCCGTCCGGCTCGGGCAAGTCGACGGTCGTGCGCTGCATCAACCGCATGCACGAGGAGGTCCGCGGCGCCCGCGCGTCCGGGCGGGTCCTGCTCGACGACGTCGACGTCTACGACCCCCGGGTCGACGTCGGGGCCGTCCGGCGCGCGATCGGGATGGTGTTCCAGAAGCCCAACCCGTTCCCGACGATGTCGATCTACGACAACGTCGCCGCCGGCGTGCGGCTCACCCGCCGCCGGGTCGACCCCGAGCACGTCGAGGCGGCGCTGCGGCGCGCGAACCTGTGGGACGAGGTCAAGGACCGCCTCGACCGGCCCGGCCACGGCCTGTCGGGCGGCCAGCAGCAGCGGCTCTGCATCGCCCGCGCGCTCGCCGTCGAGCCCGAGGTCCTGCTCATGGACGAGCCCGCCTCCGCGCTGGACCCGATCTCGACGCTGAGGATCGAGGAGCTCGTCGAGGAGCTCAAGCAGCGCCTGACGATCGTCATCGTCACCCATAACATGCAGCAGGCGGCGCGGGTCGCCGACCGCACCGCGTTCCTGCTCGACGGGCGGCTCGTCGAGGAGGGGCCGACCGACCGGATCTTCACGGCCCCGCGCGACCGGCGCACCGAGGACTACGTCAGCGGGCGCTTCGGCTGAGACGCCGCCGGCCGCGATGCGCGCCCGCTTCCACGACGAGCTCGCCGCCCTCGAGGCCCAGGCCCTCGGCGGCATCGACCTCGCCGTCGGCGACGACCCCGACCGGCGCGAGTGGGCGATGCACATGGTCCTCGTCGCGCGCGCCCTCGAGCGCTTCGGCGACAACGCCGTCGACGTCGGCGAGCAGACCGCGTTCGTCGTCACCGGGCTGTTCCGGGCCTTCACCGACGCGGCGGGCGTGGCCGCGTGAGCGGCCGTTCACCGGACGTTCACACCACGGCCACAGCCTCGTAACCGGCGGGCGGGGCCGGGGCGCGACGCTGGCCGCGCACCCCAACGGAGAACGAGAAGGAGCACACCCGTGAGACCGACCCGCACGATCACCGCGCTGGCGCTGTGCGGCGCCCTCGCCGTCGGCGCCACGGCCTGCGGCGGCGACGACGACGCGGCGAGCGCCGGGCCCACCGGCGCCGGGGCCGCGACGGCCGCCGCCGCGGCGCTGTCGGGCGAGATCGCCGGCGCCGGCGCCAGCTCGCAGGCGGCCGCGCAGGAGGCGTGGATCGCCGGCTTCCAGACCGCCAACCCCGACGTGACGATCTCCTACGACCCCGTCGGGTCCGGGGGCGGCCGCGAGCAGTTCGTCGCGGGCGGCATCGCGTTCGGCGGCACCGACGCGCCGCTCGCCGGCGACGAGCTCGCCGGCGCCCGCGAGCGCTGCGGCGGCGCCGACGCCCTGATCGAGATCCCGGCCTACGTGTCGCCGATCGCGATCGCCTACAACCTCCCCGGCGTCGAGGAGCTGAAGCTCGACCCCGAGACGCTCGCGCGGATCCTCAAGCAGGAGATCACGACCTGGGACGACCCGGCGATCGCCGCCACGAACGAGGGCGTCGAGCTGCCCGCCCAGCCGATCACGGTCGTCAACCGCTCCGACGAGTCCGGCACGACCGAGAACCTCGCCGAGTACCTCGCCGCCGTCGCCCCGGACGTGTGGACGTTCGAGGTCAGCGGCGACTGGCCGGTGACGGGCGGCGAGGCGGCCGAGGGCACCTCGGGGGTCGTCGAGGCGATCCGCAACGGCGAGGGCACGATCGGCTACGCCGACGCCGGCCAGGTCGGCGACCTCGGCGTCGTCCAGGTCCAGGTCGGCGACACGTTCGTCGGCCCGACGCCCGAGGCGGCGGCCGAGATCTTCGCCGACTCCGAGCGGACCGAGGGCGAGGGCGCGCACGTCTTCACCTACGAGCTGAACCGCGAGACCGATGCGGCCGGCACGTACCCGATCGTGCTCGTCTCGTACCTCATGGCCTGCACGCGGTACGACTCGCCGCAGACCGCGGGGATCGTCAAGGCCTACCTCGACTGGGTGATCAGCCCGGAGGGCCAGGACGCGGCCGCCCAGGCGGCCGGGTCGGCGCCGCTCTCCGACGCGACCCGGGCGCTCATCCAGCCCGCGATCGACGCGATCGGCGGCGGGGGCGCGTAGCGCCGACCGCGCACCGACCGACCCCGGGGGCGGCCCGCGAGCACGCGGGCCG
>JADGIB010000319.1 GCA_019683665.1 Solirubrobacteraceae bacterium | reverse complement strand
GTGTGGATCGCGTGGTCGCCGTCGCGGTGCTCGGCGCGGCCGGCGCCGTCGGATTCCAGGTCCTGCCACAGCGTCCCGCCGAGCGCGACGTTCAGGAGCTGGTGGCCGCGGCAGACGCCGACGATCGGCACGTCGTGCGCGAGCGCGACGCGCAGCGCGCGCAGGTCGCGGCGGTCGGCGGCGAGGTCGGCGCCCGGGTCGTGGAAGCGCGGCGTCTCGCCGTAGAGCGCGGGATGGACGTCGCGGTGGCTGGCGCCGAGCAGCAGCCCGTCGGCGGTGGCCAGCTCGCACTCGAGCTCGCTGTGGTCGATCGCCCGCAGCCGCCCGCCGGCGCGCTCGATCCATCGCCGGAACGGCGCGTCGTCGTGCTCGCCGCGGAGGAACAGGATCAGCGGCTCGTCGGCGGGGCGCTCGCGGCGGATCGCGGCCATGAACGCGCTGCGCGCCCGCTCGACGCGCTTGCGAGCGGCCTCCTCGCTGATGTCGAGGAGGGCGCCGATCTCCCGGTGGCTGAGCCCGCCCTCGAAGCGCAGGAGCAGCACGAGCCGCTCGTGCGGCGCGAGCTGCCGGATCGCCTCGCGCGTGGCCATCCGCTCGGCCGGCTCCGCGTCGGGGCGCCCGTCGCGCTGCTCGTCGAGCGGCGCGTGGTCGCGCAGGCGCCGGCGGCGCAGCTCGTCGAGCGCGAGGTTGGCGGCGGTGCGGTGCAGCCAGCCGCGGTGCTGCTCGGGGGTCGCGTCGCGCGGCGCCTTGCGCCACGCGCGCACGAACGTCTCCTGGCACAGGTCGGCGGCGGTCTCCTCGTCGCCGACGATGCGCCGCAGGCGCCGCAGGAGCGGGCGCTGCTGCTCGTGGAAGATCGTCTCGAGCTGGGTCATGTGCCGGTCAGACGCACGAGCGGCGCCGGACCGGACACCAGCCTACGCCGCGGCGCGCTCCTCGTCGCGCTCCCGCACCGCGTCGACGAGCCGGCCGAGGAGCCCGGCGAGCCGGCGCTCGATCTCGGCGTCGGTGAGCCGGCCGTCCTCGAGGCGCTCGTGCGCGGTCGGCACGGGCAGCTCCTCGTCGAGGACGCGGGCGCCGATCGCGCCGAGGACCTTGCGCACCTCGGCCTGCGCCCACACCGCCCCGAACATGCCGGCCGAGGCGCCGATGACGGCCGCCGGCTTGTTGCGCAGGACCGACTCGGCCAGCGGGCGCGAGAGCCAGTCGAGCGCGTTCTTGAGCTGGCCGGGGATCGAGTGGTTGTACTCCGGGGTGGCGATGAGGATCGCGTCGGCCTCGGCGACCTCGTCCCACAGGCGCTGCACCGGCTCGGGCCGGCCCTGCGCCTGGACGTCGTCGTCATAGGGCGGGATGTCGCGGAGGCCGTCGTGGATCACGAGCTCGACCCCGGGCGGCAGCAGCGTCGCCGCCGCCCGGAGGAGCGCCGTGTTGTGCGAGCCTCGCCGAAGGGAGCCGGAGATGGCGAGGATCCGCATCCTCAGGCCGCCTTGAGGAACTCGAGCTCGACGGTGAGGGTGACCTCGTCGGAGAGCGCCTTGCCGCCCTTGGGCAGGTCGGCGTTCCAGCTGACGCCGAAGTCGGTGCGGTTGACCGTCGTCTCGAACGTGAAGCCGAGGCGGGTGTTGCCCATGAAGTCCTCGGTCGGGCCGCTCACGGTGCCGGTGGCGTGGATCGGCTTCGTGACGCCCTTCATCGTCAGCTCGCCGTCGAGCTCGGCCTTGTCGCCGTCGAGCGTGAGCTTCGTCGAGCGGAAGCTGATCTTCGGGTGCTTCTCGGCGTCGAAGAAGTCGGGAGCCTGGAGATGGGCGGCCAGGTTCTCGTCCTTGACGTTGATCGAGGCGACCTCGACCTCACCGCTGAGCTGGCCGTCGGCGAGCGTGGCGTCGACCTTGTCGAACTCGCCCCGGAACGAGGCGACGAGGTACTTGACCGCGAACGAGGCGGACGAGTGCACGGGGTTGAAGTTCCACGTGCCGGACAGACGATCCTGCGAGACGTCGGTGGCCATGAGGCTCCTTGGATGACGGGGTTTACGGACTGCGGTCCGTTTTGGACCGACCGCACGATACCATGAACCGGACCGAAGTCCGTTCGCGATGCTCCCGCCCGTGTCCACGCCCATCGAGCTGCCCGTCTACCAGCCGCACCCGCCCGAGCGGGCGGACGCCGCGCGCAACCGCCGGCGCATCCTCGCGGCCGCGGAGCGGCTGTTCGCCGAGCGCGGCGTCGCGCAGACCTCGATGGACGCGATCGCCGCCGAGGCGGGCGTCGGGAAGGGCACGCTGTTCCGCCGCTTCGGGGACCGGGCGTCGCTGGCGCTCGCAGTCCTCGACGAGAAGGACCGCCAGTTCCAGGACGCGCTCCTGCACGGGCCGCCCCCGCTGGGGCCGGGCGCGCCGCCGTGCGCGCGGCTGCGCGCGTTCGGGGAGGCGATGCTCGACCGCCTCGAGGAGAACCTCGACCTGCTGCTCGACGCGCAGACCGCCGCCGGCAACTACCTGCGCTCGGAGCCCTACAGCGCGCTGTGGCTGCACGTGCGCCTGCTCGTCCAGCAGGCGCGGCCCGACTGCGACGCCGACTACACGACCGACGTGCTGCTCGGCGCGCTCACCGCGCCGGTCTTCGCGCACCAGCGCAAGGCCCGCGGGATGGACCTCGACCGGCTCAAGGCCGGCTACGCGGACCTCGTCGACCGGCTGATGACCGCGCCGATCCGGGCCGGCGTCAGCTGAGCGCCCGGGCCAGCTCGCCGGCGAGGGCGATCTGGTCGACGTCGTCGTGCAGCAGCATCTGGAGCATGACCCGGTCGCAGCCGGCGTCGGCGAGCTCGCGCAGCCGCGCCCCGGCCTGGTCGGGCAGGCCCATGACCCACACGTCGGGGTCGGGCTCCTGGCCGATCGCCCGCATCCGCTCGGTCCGGGCGCGCAGCTCGCCCTCGTCGGCGGCCGGCATGAACGCGACCATGACCGAGAAGCGCATCGTGGCCGGGTCGCGCCCGGCGCGCTCGCACGCCTCCATGACGGCCCGGCGCCGCTCGGCGGCGACCTGCGGGGTGCAGAAGACCGTGTTGTACTCGTCGGCGTAGCGGACGGCGAGGTCGACGGTGCGCGGCCGCCCCTTGCCGCCGACGATGAGCGGCATCGGGTCCTGGACCGGCTTGGGGTGCGCGTCGATCCCGTCGAGCTGGTAGTGCTCGCCGTCGAACGTGAACGGGCCCGGGCCCCAGAGGCCGCGGACGATCGCCAGCTGCTCCTCGTGGATCGAGAACCGCGTCCCCTGGTTGGGGAACGGCAGGCCGTAGGCGAGGTGCTCGCGCTCGTTCCAGCCGGCGCCGAGCCCGACCTCGATGCGCCCGCCCGAGATGCGGTCGGCCGACGCGGCCATCTTCGCCAGCACCGACGGGTGGCGGAACGTGCCCGGCGAGACGAGCGTCCCGAGGCGCAGCGTCGTCGTCGTGGCCGCCAGCGCGGTGACGGTCGACCACGCGTCGAGCACCTGGCCCGACTCCCCGCGGACGAAGCCGACGTAGTGGTCGGAGCGGAACAGCGTCGAGATCCCGTGCTCCTCGCACGCGGCGGCGATCGCCCGCCACTGCTCCCAGGAGACGTCCTCCTGGCCTTCGATCATCAGGCAGAGGTCCATGAGCGGGACGCTATCCGCTCGCGCACCCGTCCCGCCCGGGACCGTTGTCGGTTCGCGGTCGCATGGCGAC
>JADGIB010000028.1 GCA_019683665.1 Solirubrobacteraceae bacterium | reverse complement strand
GGGACGACGCGCCGCCGCCCGCCGCCGACCCCCCGGCCGCCGAGGGCGACGAGGACCCTGCGGCCGCCGAGGGCGGCGAGGACGGCGAGGACGGCGCCCCCGAGGCGTCCCCGCCCGCCGGCGACGCGCCGCGCCCGCGCGAGGCGGAGGCGCCCGCGCCGCTGCCCGGCTTCGCCCCGGCCGCCGCCGGCGACGCCCGCCCGTCGCGCCTGGGCGGCGTCCTGCTCATCGGCGGCCTCGTCGTCGTCATCGTCGTCGTGGCGGTCATCCTCCTCGGCGGCGGCGACAGCGACGGCGGCACCGTCACCTCGACCCAGGGCGGGGCGACCGCGACGCAGGCCGCGACCGAGGCGACGACCCCGACGACCGGCGAGCTGACCGTGGAGGCGCAGGTGAACATGCGCGCCCCCGGCGGCGGCGACGCGCTCGGCGTCGCGCAGATCATCACCGACGGCGCGACGCGCGGCGTGAGCGTCACCGCCGAGGGCCTGGAGCCCAACGGCGAGCAGGATCGCTACGCGCTGTGGCTGACCGGCGGGCCCGGCGGCAAGGCGTACCTCCTCGGCTTCTCGACGACCGCGGTGACGCGCAACGGCCGCTTCGGCGGGTCGGCCGAGCTGCCCGAGGACGCCGACGACTACCGCCGCATCGAGCTCTCGCGCGAGACGCGCGACGACCCGCGCACGCCGACCGAGGTCGTCCTGCGCGGCTCGTTCAGGACGCGCTAGCCGCCGAGCTGCGCGACGAGCGCGTCGAGCGCCGTGCGCAGGTGCCGGCGGGCCGACTGCCAGGCCAGCGGCGCCCCGAGGCGCGACACGCCGCGCAGCGCCATCCGCTGCGCGAGCTCGACGCGGGTGCCGTCGCCCTCGGGCTCGAGGCGCACCTCGACCTCGTAGGCGCTGAACACGCGCTCGAACGGCGTGCCCGCGATCTCCAGCCCCCAGACGCGCCGGCGCGGGCGCTCGTCGACGAGGACGCGCTGGTCGGCGCGCACCTCGCGCCCGCCGCTGCTGCGCAGCACGAGCGTGAAGCGGCGCGCGTCGACGCCCTCGACGCGCACGGCGCGCGGCCACCAGCGCGGGAGCCCGCGCGGGTCGCCGACGAGCGGCCACACCTCCGCGGGCGCGGCCGGCACGGTGGCGCGCACGCGGGCCGTCGCCACCGCTACTCGGTCTCGTCGCGCAGGAGCGCGAGCACGTCGTAGCCGGCCAGGCGCTCGCGGCCGGGCAGGAACGCGAGCTCGATGAGGAACGTGCAGGCGACGACCTCGCCCCCGGCCCGCTCGACGAGCTCGCACAGCGCGCGGGCCGTCCCGCCGGTGGCGAGCAGGTCGTCGTGGACGAGGACGCGGTCGCCGGGGCCGATCGCGTCGGTGTGCACCTCGAGGCGGTCGATCCCGTACTCGAGCTCGTAGGCGACGCTCAGCGTCTCGCGCGGGAGCTTGCCGGGCTTGCGCGCGAGGACGAACCCGGCACCGAGCTCGGAGGCGAGCGCCGGCCCGAACAGGAAGCCGCGCGCCTCGGCGGCCAGCACGTGGAAGGGCCGGTACGGGCGCGACAGCTCGGCCAGGCCGCGCACGGCGGCGCGGAAGCCCTCCGGGGAGGCCAGCAGCGGCGTGATGTCGCGGAAGCCGACCCCGGGCCTGGGGAAGTCCGGCACGTCGCGGATGAGCGAGCGCAGCTCCTGGGGGGACATGTCGGCGCTCACCGGACGAGCTTGCGCAGGTCGCGCACGAGCAGGAGGTGCTTGAGGTGGCTGGTCACGGCCGCGAGGTTCTCGAGCGCCTCGATCGCCTCCTTGCGCCGCTGCGGGTTGCGGGAGCGCAGGGCCGGGGCGAGGATCTGCTGCAGGAGCGCGGCCTCGCGGTCGGCCGAGGTGCGGAGGACGCGCAGGTTGCGCCCGCCGACCCCGTAGCGGGCCAGCTCGGTCGCCGCGCGCACGATCTCGCGTTCGGTCTCGTCGTAGTACGTCGTGCCGCCGCGCGCCTCGCCCGTGATGACCCCGTACTCCTCGAGCTCGCGCACGAGCGCCGGGTCGGCGCGCGTCTCCTCGAGGACGTCCTCCAGCGAGTGGAGCGGGCCGCGCTCGGTGACGCTCACCGACGCGCGGCGCAGCGTCCGCCGGCCGCCGTCGGGGCCGCCCGCCGGGACCGGGGCGTCGGCGGTGCGCCCGGCCGCCAGCTCCTGGCGGATGACCCGCAGGGGCAGGAACTCGTCGCGCTGGAGGCGCAGGATCGTGCGCAGGCGCTGGACGTCGGACGGCGTGTAGAGCCGGTAGCCGCCGGGGGTGCGCCGCGGCGACAGGAGCTTCTGGTCCTCCAGGTAGCGGATCTTCGAGATCGAGATGTCCGGGAACTCCGGCTCGAGCGCCTTCGTCACCGCCCCGATCGTCATCGCCTTCTCCCGGCCCCGGTCGGTGCGATTCGGCGTCTCGTCGCCGGCGGTCCGCAGGTCCTCCGTCTCCTGCTCGTCCACGAGGGTCACCGCTGGAGGAACGTCAGCTTGTACTTGCCGATCTGCAGCTCGTCGCCGTCCTCGAGCCGGTGCGACTCGATGCGGCGGCGGTTGACGTAGGAGCCGTTCAGCGAGCCGAGGTCGTCGAGGTACAGGTCGTCGCCGCGGCGGACAAGCAGCGCGTGGTCGCGCGACACCGTGACGTCGTCGAGGAACACGTCGGAGTCGGGTCGCCGGCCGATCGTCATGCGGTCGCGGTCGAGCGGGAACGACTCGCCGACGCGCCCGCCGCCGGAGCGGATGACGAGGACCGGGCCGTGCTCGGCCGCCGACTCGATGTCGACGGGGATGAGCTCGCCGGTGTCGCCGACGCGGTAGGTGGCCGTGACCGGGTCGCCGCCGCGCGCCGGGTCGCCGGCGCCCAGGAACGCACCGCACTTCTGGCAGTAGTTGGCTCCGTCGGCGTTGACGAAGCCGCATTCGGGGCAGTGCAGCGCCATCGCGATCCGTCCTCGGCCGGGGTCGCGGCCGTCAGATCCCGGGCTCGTCGCCCGTCCGGCCGGCGAGGATGTCAGTCAGCCGGCGGACATCGTCGCCGGTGATGACCTCCTCACCGCCCTCGTGCTTCTTGCGCAGGCGGTTGACGAGCTCGGCGCGGAGGATGTCGATCTTGCCGTGCAGGATCCGCCGCTTGTAGGAGATGTCGACCTCCTCCTCGGTCAACTGCTGGATGAGGTCCTTGAGTTCCTGATCGGAGAGCGAACCGAGGTCGGGGAAGGTGTCCATGACGTGACTCCTACCAAAGCGGGGAGGTCGGAAGGGCGGGAGCATAGCCCATTCCCCCAGAGGGTCAAGCTCACCTTGAGGGTTTGCGGAGCTGGCGGGCGGCGGAGGCCCCGTAGAGGACGGTCGCCCAGATCGAGAGGGCCAGCCCGACGTAGAGGAGCGCCGCCGCGACGTCCTCGACCCCGCACAGCGCCAGGAAGACCGCGCCCATCAGCGGCCACACCGACCAGCGGCCCGGCCAGTTGATGCGGATCTCCACCCCGCGGCGCACGAGCGGCGGCCCGGCGAGGAGCATGAGCGCCTCGCGCGCGGCCAGCACGTACAGCCCCCACCGCGGCAGCAGCTCGAAGTGCCAGCAGACGACCGCGCCCGACAGGACGATGAGCCGGTCGACGAGCGGGTCCAGCAGCGCCCCCAGGCGGCTGTACTGCCCGGTCACGCGGGCGGCGATCCCGTCGGCGTAGTCGCCGAGCGTGATGACGAGGAAGAGGATCGCCGGCAGCGCGTCGGTGCCCGCGTCCGACGTGAACGCGAGCACGAGGAAGACCGGGATGAGCGCCGCGCGCACATAGACGATCGCGTTCGGGATCGTCCACGGGCGCAGCGGCTGGCCCGGCAGGGTCTGCGCCGGCGGCGGCCCGGAGCGGTCCAGGCCGGTCAGGCGCCGGAACGTCAGGGGAGGCTTTCCCACAGCTCGCGCACCGCCGAGCCGCCCCCGCGCAGCGGCACGCCGCCCTCGTGGTCGACGCGGCCGCGGCGGATCTGCGCCTCGGCCCGTCCGGACTCCAGCGCGCGCCGGCCGACGGTGAGCCGCAGCGGGCAGCCGAGCAGCTCGGCGTCGGCGAACTTCTCGCCCGGGCGCAGCGGGCGGTCGTCGAGCAGGACCGCCAGCCCCGCCGCCTCGACCTCCTCGGCCAGCGCCTCGGCCGCCTTCAGCTCCGCCTCCTTGCCGAGCGCGACGACGTGGACGTCCCACGGCGCGAGCGCGCGCGGCCAGGTGATCCCGTGCTCGTCGGCGTACTGCTCGATCGCGGCGGCGACGATCCGGGCCGGGCCGATGCCGTAGCACCCCATCCAGATGTGGCGCTCCTGCCCGTTCTCGTCGAGGTACGTCGCGTTCAGCGGCTCCGAGTAGCGGGTGCCGAGCTTGAAGATGTTGCCGACCTCGATCGCCGGCTCGATGCGGATCGGGTGCCCGTTGACCGTGTCGCCCTCGACGACCGTGCGCACGTCGAGGCGCTCGCCCTCGGGCACGTCGATGACGACGTGGTGGTCGGGCCGGTTGGCGCCGACGACGTAGCGGCCGGGGGCGATCGCCGCGTCGAGGATGAGCTCGACGCCGTCCTTGGGCCCCATGTAGCCGCCGACGAGGCCGTGCTCGGCCAGCTCGTCGTCGTGGGCGGGGCGGAACCGCTCGCGCAGCGCGTTCTGGAGCTTGACGTCGTTGACGCGGTGGTCGCCGCGGACCATGACGAGGATCAGGCCGCGCGACTCGGTCACGACCGGAAACGCCTTCAGCAGGCAGCCCGGGTGGACGTCGAGCGCCTCGGCCAGCGCCTCGATCGTGCTCGCGCCCGGGGTGTGCAGCTCTCCCTGGATGCGGTCGGGCAGCGGCGGCACCGGCTGCGGCTCGGCGCTGGCGACCTCCACGTTCGCGGCGTAGCCGGGCGCGAGGGCGACCTCGTTCTCCCCGGCCGCGCACGGCGCCATGTACTCGTGGGCGCCGACCCCGCCCATCATCCCGACGTCGGACTCGACCGCGTACCACTCCAGCCCGCAGCGGTCGAAGATCCGGTCGTAGGCGCGCGCGTGCGCCTCGTAGCTGGCCTCCATCCCCGCCTGGTCGCGGTCGAAGGAGTACGAGTCCTTCATGATGAACTCGCGCGTGCGCAGGACCCCGGCGCGCGGGCGCGGCTCGTCGCGCTCCTTGACCTGGATGTGGTAGAGCGAGAACGGCAGGTCGCGGTAGCTGCGGACGATCTGGGCCGCGTGCGTCGTGACCGTCTCCTCGTTCGTCATCGACAGGACGAGGTCGGCCCCCTTGCGGTCCTTGAGCTTGAACAGCTCCTCGCTCTCGTAGCGGCCGGTGCGCTTCCACAGCTCGGCCGGGACGAGGACCGGCATCATGACCTCCTGGGCCCCGATCCGGTCCATCTCCTCGCGCACGATCTGCGCGGCCTTCTGGTGCACGCGCCAGCCCGCCGGCAGCCACGACCAGATGCCGCTGCCGATCTGGCGGATCAGCCCGGCGCGGACCATGAGCTTGTGGGACACCGCCTCGGCGTCCGCGGGCGGCTGGCGCTCGGTGGGAAGGAAGAGCTGCGACTGTCGGTGCATCGGAGCCCGACAGCCTACGGCGTCGCGGCCCCCGCCGGGGTCAGGCGCGGGTGAAGCGGCGCCCCTCGACGGGCGAGACGGCCTCGTCGATCGGGGTGCGCTCGGCGGCGGCGTCGGCCTCCTCGCGGGCCTTCTCGGCCTCGAGCGCGGCGAGGCGCTCGGGGGTCATCGCGGTCGCGTCCTCCTCGGCGGCCAGCCAGGCGGCGGCCTCGGCGGCGGCCCGCTCGTCGCGGACGACCTTCCTGCCGGCGGCGTAGTAGCGGTCGATCTCGGCGAACAGCTCGTCGACGAGCCGCTCGGTCGGGACCTTCTTCAGCGGCTCGCCCTTCGAGTAGATCATCCCCATGTCCTTGGCGCCGGTGATCCCGAAGTCGGCGTGGCGGGCCTCGCCGATGCCGTTCACCGCGCAGCCGAGGACCGACACCTCGATCGGGTCGTCGTAGGCCTGCAGGCGCCGCTCGACCTCGGCGACGACCGAGTCCATGTCGAACTGGAGCCGGCCGCAGGTCGGGCAGGCGATGAGGACGGGGCCGCGCTCGCGCAGCTTCAGCGCCTTGAGGATCTCCCAGGCGACCTTGACCTCCTCCTCGGCGTGGAAGGTCGACAGCGAGATGCGGATCGTGTCGCCGATGCCGTCGGCCAGGAGCGTGCCGAGGCCGACCGCGCTCTTCAGCGAGCCAGACCACTTCGTCCCCGCCTCGGTGACGCCGAGGTGGAGCGGGTACGGGATCCTCTCGGCCAGCAGCCGGTTCGACGCGATCGTGTTCGGGACCGACGTCGACTTCATCGAGACCTTGAAGTTCGTGAAGTCGAGCCGCTCCATGAGCTCGACGGTCTCGACGGCGGCGGTGACGAGCGCCTCGACCGGGTTCGTGTACTCGAGCTCGCGCAGGTGCTTGGGCAGCGAGCCGGAGTTCACGCCGACGCGGATCGGCGTCCCCTTCTCCTTCGCCTTGGCGATGACCTCGGCGACCTTGTCGGGCCCGCCGATGTTGCCCGGGTTGATCCGCACGCAGTGGGCGCCGGCGTCGAGCGCCTTCAGCGCGAGCGTGTGGTTGAAGTGGATGTCGGCGATGACCGGGATCGGCGACTCGCGCACGATGGTCCGCAGCGCCTCGACGTCCTGCTCGCGCGGCACCGCGCAGCGGACGATGTCGGCGCCCGCCTCGGCGACGCGGCGGATCTGGGCCATCGTGGCGGCCACGTTGGCGGTCTCGGTCTTCGTCATCGTCTGGACGGCGACGGGAGCCCCGCCGCCCACCGGGACGCCGCCGACGTGGATCTGTCGCTCGGAAGCCATCGGGATCCAGTCTAGGAACCTAGGCTTGGGGCTCCCGTGAACGTCTACGCCACCGCCCGCGGCCCGCTGGCCCGCCTCGCCGAGCCCGTCGCCCAGCGGGCGCGCGCCGCCCGCCACCGCCGCTTCCTGGCCCTGACCGGGGTGACGCCGCGCACGCGGATCGTCGACGTCGGCTGCGGGGCGCTCGGCCTGCGCGGGCTGGCGCCCGAGCTCGACGTCACCGGCGTCGACGTCGCCGACCGGCCCGGCTACCCGGGCCCGTTCGTGCGGGCCGACGCGACCGAGCGGCTGCCGTTCGCCGACGGCGCGTTCGACCTCGCCTACTCGAGCAGCGTGGTCGAGCACATCGCCCCGGAGCGCCGCGCCGCGTACGCGGCCGAGATCCGCCGGGTTGCCCGCGGCTGGTGGGTGCAGACGCCGGCCTTCTCGTTCCCGGTCGAGCCGCACGCGCTGCTGCCGTTCGCGCACTGGCTGCCGGTCGGGCTGCGCCGCCGCTACTGGCGGCTGGGCGCGGCCGGCGACTGGGACGAGATCGCGCTGCTGCGCCGCCGCGAGCTGGCGGCGCTCTTCCCCGGGTCGACGATCGTCGCCGAGCGGCTCGGGCCGCTCACGAAGTCCTGGATCGCAGTGCGCGTCCCGTGACGCCGGTCGTGCAGACCCGCAGCGGCGTCGTGTAGTACGCCGACATGAGCCGGCCGGGCGCCGCGTCGTGGTCGTGGCCGGCGAGGTGACCGTACTCGTGGACGACGACCGTGCACAGCTTCGGCCAGTCGAACCGCGCCCGCGGGTTGAGCTGGATCGTGCAGTCGCTGTTGCCGCCCGGGTCGGCGTACGGGTCCTCGGCGTTCGTCGTCGACCAGGTCGAGATCGCGTTCACGTGGCGCTGGCGGCGCTGCCAGGAGATCTCGATCTCGCCGCCGCACGGGTCGGTCCCCCAGTAGGCGCGGGCGATGTCCTGGGCCGTCCGCAGCGCGGGCGAGTCGACGGCGAAGCGGCTCTTCGGCGAGGCGGTCTCGGAGCCGGCGACCCCGGTCCCGGCCAGCAGGACGCAGCCGACGGAGACGAGGCCGAGGGTGACGGCGAGCAGTCGGGCGAGGCGGCGCACGACCGCTCAATCGGTCCGTGTACGGACGGCTTGACCCCGCGAGGTCACCACGCTGACGCGCGGGCGCCGACGCGTGACGCACCGCACAGAGCGGCGAGGGCGACGCGTGACGCCGAGCACACGGCGAGGCCGTGCGCGGGCGGGGTCGCCGGCCGTGGCGGGGTGGCGCGCCGGGGCATCCCCCCGGCTACCCCGCCGGGCCGGGCGTCAGTCGGCGTACATGGCGGCGATCTCCTCGGCGTAGCGCTCGAGGATCGGCCGCCGGCGCAGCTTCATCGTCGGCGTCAGCTCCACCCCGCCCGGCAGCCAGTCGCCGCGGACGACGTGGAAGCGCCTGATCTGCTCGACCCGCGACAGCTTCGCGTTGGCCCGCTCGACCGCGAGCGCGACCGCGTCGACGACGTCGGGCTGCTCGGCCAGCTCGGCGAGGTCGGCGGCCGCGATCCCGCGCTGGGCCGCCCAGGCGGGCGCGAAGTCGCTGTCGAGGACGATGAGCGCCGTGATGAACGGGCGCCCGTCGCCGATGACCGCGGCCTGCCCGATGAGCGGCGAGGCCGCCTTCAGCGTCGCCTCGATGTTCGCCGGCGACATGTTCTTGCCGGCCGCGTTGATGATGATCTCCTTCTTGCGGTCGACGATCCGCACGTAGCCGTCGTCGTCGATGCTGGCGATGTCGCCGGTGTGCAGCCAGCCGTCGGCGTCGATCGCGTCGGCGGTCCGGTCGGGCCGGTTGCGGTAGCCGGCCATGACGACCGCCCCGCGGACGAGCAGCTCGCCGTCCTCGGCCAGCCGCACCTCCACCCCGGGCTCCGGCGGGCCGACCGTGCCGATCCGGATCCGCCCCGGCGGGTTGACGCAGCCGGCGCCGGTCGTCTCCGACATCCCCCACAGCTCGGCGACCGGGATGCCGATCGCGTGGAAGAACTCGAGCACCTCGACCGGGGTCGGCGCGGCGCCGACGTTGACCGACTCGGCCCGGTCGAAGCCGAGCTGGGCGCGCAGCGGCGCGAAGATCGCCGCGTCGGCGTGCGCCCACGCCGCCTCCAGCTCGGGCGGGACCGGCTCGCCCGCCTGCCGCAGGCGCACGCGCCGCAGCGACGCGTCGAGCGCGGCCTGCATCGCCGCGCGCTCGGCGTCGGGCCTGGCGGCGATCATCGCCTCCAGGCCCGCCTTCAGCTTCTCCCAGATCCGCGGCACCGCGAAGAACCACGACGGGCGCACCTCGGGCAGGACGGCGACGACCTGCCGCGGGTCCGGGCAGCAGGTCACCTGCAGCCCGTAGGCGATCGGCAGGTAGTGGTGGGCGACCCGCTCGGCGACGTGCGCGGCCGGCAGCCACGAGATGACGCGCCCGTCGGCCGGCATCGGGATCAGCTCGGTCACGGTCGCGACCGCGGCCATGACGTTGCGGTGGGTGAGCTGGACGCCCTTCGGCGGCCCCGTCGTCCCCGACGTGTAGATGAGCGTGACGACGTCGTCGGGGGCGATGCGCGCCAGCGACCCGTCCGGGTCGAACTCGGGGTCCGCGGCGGCGAGGACGTCGTCGAGCCGGGTGCAGCCGGCGGGCGGCCGGTCGCCGTCGACCACGACGACGTGCTCGAGGCCGTCGAGGCCGTCGCGGGCGGCGAGCGCGCCGCCCAGCAGCGCGGCCTCGGCGACGAGCACCCGCGCGGCGGCGTCCTCGAGCACGAAGCGGATCTGCTCGGGCGCCGACGTCGTGTAGATCGAGAACGGGGTCGCGCCGAGCGTCATCGCCGCGAGGTCGGCGACGTGGAACTCGGGCCGGTTCGACAGCAGCAGCGCGACCGCGTCGCCGCGGCGCACCCCGAGGCGCGCCAGCCCGGCCGCGAGCGCGTCGACCCGCTCGCGCACCTCCCGCCACGTCCACTCGCTCGCCCCGCCCTGCGTGCGCAGCGCCACCGCGTCGGGCCGCTCGTCGGCCGTGATGCGGAACGCCGCGGCGACGGGCGCGGCGGCCAGCGCGCGCGGCCGCCCGGCCGCGGTCGACTGCTCCATGGCTCCTCCTCCCCCGGCGGGCGGATCCCGCCCCTCGTGCGGAGGCTAACGGATGTCGAAGCCCTCGCCGGTCAGTCGGCCGATGTCGTTCGTCAGCCCGAGGACGAACAGCATCGCCACCAGCGCGAAGCCGACGAACCCGGCGCGCTCCATGACCGAGAACGGGATCGGCCGGCCGCGGACCTTCTCGGCCAGCGCCCAGAAGATGTGGCCGCCGTCGAGCGGCAGGAACGGGAACAGGTTGATGACCGCCAGCGACAGCGAGATGAGCGCCAGGATCTCGATCGCGCGGGTCGTGTCGAAGCTGAACGCCTGGCGCGTCGCCTCGTAGGAGCCGACGACCCCCGAGACCTCCTCGCGCGCCTGCGAGTCGTAGAAGAGCCTGCCGATCGTCTCGACGGTGAGGCGGGTGACGTTCCACATCCCCTCGGCGCTCTTCACCGCCGCCTCCCCGGCCGGCAGCGTCACGTACGGCGGCTCGTAGCCCTCCGGGTAGCCGTAGGAGAAGCCGAGGCGACTGCGCTCGTTCTCGGCGTCGTAGAACGGGCGGATGCGCAGCGTCCGCTCGGCCCCGTCGCGCTCGACGACGACGGTCGCCGGGGTGGCGGCCAGGCAGCCGTCGGCCGGCTCGCCGGCGCAGCGGTGGCTGCCGATCGCGTCCGGGAACCGCTGCGGGTCGCGCACGCCGTCGATCGAGACGATCCGGTCGCCGGGGCGCAGCCGCCCGTCGGCCGGGCTGCCGGCCTCGACGGCGCTGACCGCGCGCGCCTGCGCCGGGTCGGGGTCGGCCTGCCCCTTGAACGCGAACAGCCCCCAGATGAGGACGAACGCGATGAGGAGGTTCATCGCCGGGCCGGCGGCGATGACGACGATCCGCTTCCACACCGGCTGGCGGTGGTAGGCGCGGTCGGCGGCCTCCGGCGGCAGCTCCTCCGCCGGGTTCATGCCGCTGATCTTCACGTAGCCGCCCAGCGGGATCGGGCCGATCCCGTACGTCGTCTCGCCGCGCTGGACCTTCACGAGCATCGGCCCGAAGAAGAGCGAGAACTTCTCGACCTGCATCCCGACCGCCTTCGCGGCCAGGAAGTGGCCGAGCTCGTGGAGGAGGATGAGAGCCGCGAAGCCGACGAAGGCCAGGACCCACGACATCAGACGCGGGCCTCCACCAGGTCGGCGGCGGCGCGGCGGGCGCGGCGGTCGGCCTCGTAGAGCGACTCGAACGCGCGGACCGGCTCGGTGCCGAGCCGGGCGAGCGTCTCCTCGATGACGGCGGGGATGCCGAGGAACGGGAGGCGGCCGTCGAGGAAGGCGTGGACGGCGACCTCGTTGGCGGCGTTCAGCACGCACGGGGCGGTGCCGCCGGCGACCGCCGCCTCGCGGGCCAGGCGCAGGCACGGGAACGCGTCGACGTCGACCGGCTCGAACGTGAGCCGACCGACCTCCTCCAGGCGCAGGCGGCGCGTCGGCAGCGGGGCGGCCTCCGGGTGGTGGAGCGCGTAGGCGATCGGGATGCGCATGTCCGGGTGGCCGAGGTGCGCCAGCGAGGCGCCGTCGACGAGGTCGACGAGTCCGTGGACGATCGACTGCGGGTGGACGACGACGTCGATCCGCTCGTACGGGGTCCCGAACAGGTGGTGGGCCTCCATGACCTCGAGGCCCTTGTTCATGAGCGTCGCCGAGTCGATCGTGATCTTGCCGCCCATCGACCACGTCGGGTGGCGCAGCGCCTCCTCGACGGTGACGCCGGCCAGCTCGGCCCGGGAGCGGCCCCGGAACGGGCCGCCCGACGCGGTGATGACGAGCCGCTCGACCGCCCCGACCGGCAGCCCGGCCATGAGCTGGTGCAGCGCGGTGTGCTCGGAGTCGACGGGGATCAGGCGGGCGCCGGTCGCCTCGGCCAGGGCGGTGACGAGCTCGCCGCCGACGACGAGCGACTCCTTGTTGGCCAGCGCCAGGTCGATCCCCTCGCCGAGCGTGGCGACGGTCGGCCCCAGGCCGGCCGAGCCGACGATCGCGTTGAGGACGAGGTCGGCGCCCGAGCTGACGACGAGCTCGACGAGCCCCTGCGGGCCGACGAGCACCTCGCCGTCGGTCCACGCCTCGGCGGCGCGGGCGCCCGCGTCGGGGTCGGCGAGCGCGATCCGGCGCACCCCGAGCGCGCGCGCCTGCTCGACGAGCGGCTCCCAGGAGCGCCCGGCCGACAGGCCGACGACCTCGAGCTCGCCGCCGGAGCGGGCGACGACGTCGATGGCCTGGGTGCCGATGGAGCCGGTCGATCCGAGGATGAGCAGGCGGCGAGGCATGTGCAGCCAGGGTAGGGCGGCACCGAACGGGCCGGGCCGCCGCTACGCCATCGCGCTCCACACGTAGTAGCCGGCGACCGCCGCGAACAGCACCGCGTCGAGGCGGTCGAGCGCGCCGCCGTGGGCGCCGAACAGCCGCCCGGAGTCCTTCACGCCGGCGTCGCGCTTGATGTAGGACTCGAACAGGTCGCCGAGCGGGGCGACGAGCGCGACGGCGACGCCGAGCAGGAGCGCCTGCGTCCCCGACAGCCAGTCCTGGTAGAGCCCGGCGAACCAGACGCCGGCGATCCCGGCCGCGACGCCGATCAGCCAGCCCTCCACGGTCTTGTTCGGCGAGATCCGCGGCGCGAGCGGGCGGCGGCCGAACGCGCGCCCCCCGAGATAGGCGCCGGTGTCGCCGACGAACGTGCCGACGAGGACGTCGATGATGATCGCGTCGCCGTGCGGGAGCTCGCGCAGGAGGACGGCGTGCGCGAGCGGCAGGCCGATCCAGACGAGGCCCAGCGCGGTGACGCTCAGCCCCGGGGCGCCCATCTTCGGCTGCGTCAGCCCGAGCAGGAAGATGACCGGGACGGCGGCGGCCATCGCGAGCAGGACGTCCTCGGCGTCGCCGGCCTGCGCGGCGACGAGCATCCCGGCCAGGCCGAGGAAGCCGCCGAGGCGGACCGGGTGGCCGTGGCGCAGCATCGTGAACAGCTCGCCCAGGCAGGCGACGCCGAGCACGATGAGCGCGACGGTGAAGATCCACCCGCCGCGGTTGACGATGAAGAGCGCGAACGCGATCGCCGGGATCGCGACGAGGACGCGGGCCAGCAGCTCGGAGCCCTGGTTGCGCCGGGCCGCGCGCGTCGCGCGCCGCTGCGACGGGAGCCTCCGGCCGCCGCGGCGCGGCGCAGGCGGGTCGGCGCCCATCAGCGGCCGCCGAAGCGTCGGCGGCGGGCGGCGAACTCCTCGAGCGAGGCCTCGAAGGCCGCGCGGTCGAAGTCCGGCCACAGCTCGTCGCGGAAGACGAACTCCGAGTACGCGCACTGCCACAGCAGGAAGTTGCTGATCCGCTGCTCCCCGCTCGTGCGGATGAGCAGGTCCGGATCGCGCATCTCCGGCGCGTACAGCAGCCGCGCGAAGTCGGCCTCGTCCCCGTCGGTGAAGCGGCGGGCCGCGTCGACGATCTCGGCCCGCCCGCCGTAGTTGAACGCCACGAAGAACGTGATGCGGTCGTTGCGGGCCGTCAGCGCCTCGGCCCACTCCATCCGCTCGACGAGCTCCGGGTCGACGCCGGCGCGGCGGCCGATGAAGCGCATCCGCACCCCCTCGTCGTGCAGCTCGGGCGTCTCGGCGTCGATCCGCTCCGCGAACATCCGCATGAGGCCGGAGACCTCCTCGTCGGAGCGCGACCAGTTCTCGGTCGAGAACGAGTAGACGGTGAGCTGCTCGATGCCGAGCTCGACCGCGTCGCGCAGGCGCGCCTTCACGACGTCGGCGCCGGCCCGGTGCCCCTCGAGGACGGGCAGGCCGCGGCGCTGGGCCCAGCGGCCGTTCCCGTCGGTGATGATGGCGACGTAGCGCGCCCGGCCCGGCGCCGCCGACATCAGACCTCGAGGATCTCTTCTTCCTTGGCCTTCAGCATCGCGTCGAGCTCGGCGATCCGCTGATCGGTCAGCTTCTGCAGCTCGGCCTCGGCGCGATGCTCGTCGTCGGCCCCGACGTCGCCCTCGTCGCGCAGCTCCCGCAGGTCGTGCATGACGTCGCGGCGGACGTTGCGGATCTTGATCCGGCCCTCCTCGGCGATGTTGCGCACGACCTTCACGAGCTCGCGCCGGCGCTCCTCGGTCAGCTCCGGAAGGACGAGCCGGACGACGTTGCCGTCGTTGGACGGGTTGAGACCGATGTCGGACTCGTTGATCGCCTTCTCGATCGCCTTGATCGAGCTCTTGTCGAACGGCTGGACCGTGAGCAGGCGCGCCTCGGGCGCGCTGATCGTCGCCAGCTGCTTCAGCGGCGTCTGGGCGCCGTAGTAGTCGACGACGACGCGGTCCAGGAGGGCCGGGTTCGCGCGGCCGGTGCGCACCGACCCGAAGTCGTGCTGGGTGGCCTCCACGGACTTGGCCATGCGCTCGGAGGCGTCGGCCAGGAGTTCGTCGATCAGCTCGCTCATGTCGTCACCAGGGTCCCCACGCGCTCGCCGGACACTATCCGGTCGATGTTGCGCTCGTCGTCCATGTTGAACACGTAGATGGGCAGCCCGTTCTCGGCGCACAGCGTCAGCGCGGTCGCGTCCATCACCCGCAGCCGGCGGCTGACCGCCTCCATGTGCGTGATCCGGCTGATGAACTCCGCGTCGGGATCGGTGCGCGGGTCGGACGTGTAGACGCCCTCGACGCCGTTCTTGGCCATGAGGATCGCCTCGGCGTGCACCTCGATCGCCCGCAGCGCCGCCGCGGTGTCGGTCGTGAAGAACGGGTTGCCCGTGCCGGCGGCGAAGATCACGACCCGGTGCTTCTCCAGGTGGCGCATCGCCCGCCGGCGGATGTACGGCTCGGCCACCTCCTGGATGTCGATGGCCGACTGCACGCGGGTGTGGACGCCCTGCTTCTCGAGCGCGTCCTGGAGGGCGAGCGCGTTCAGCACGGTCGCGAGCATGCCCATGTAGTCGGCGGTCGCCCGGTCCATGCCGGCGGCCGCGCCCTCCATCCCGCGGTAGATGTTGCCCGCGCCGACGACGATCGCCAGCTCCACGCCCCGGGCGTGGACGCGGGCGACCTGCTCGGCGATCGCCGTCAGGCGCTTCGGATCGGTGCCGTAGTCGAGCGAGCCCATGAGGGCCTCGCCCGACAGCTTCAGCAGGATCCGGCGAAACGCGGGCGGCTCGTCCACTGCCTACTGGCCGACGGCGAAGCGCGCGAAGCGCCGGATCTGGATGTTCTCGCCCGTCTTGGCGCGCAGCTCGTCCAGGAGCTGGCCGATGGTCTTGCCCTCGTACTTCTCGCCGTTGACGTGCTCCTGGTTGAGCAGGACGACGCTCTCGTACCACTTGCGGAGCTTGCCCTCGGCGATCTTGCCGCGGACGTTCTCGGGCTTGTCGGCGGCCTCCTGCTCGAAGATCCGCAGCTCGGCCTGCTTGCGCTCCTCGTCGACGTCGTCCTCGCTCACCCACTCGGGCGCGGCGGCCGCGATGTGCAGCGCGACGTCCTTGGCGAACGCGACGACCTCGTCGTTGCGGGCGACGAAGTCGGTCTCGGTGTCGACCTCGACGAGGACGCCGACCTTGCCGTTGGCGTGGATGTAGGAGGCGACGACGCCCTCGGTGGCCTCGCGCTCGCCGCGGTCCTCGATCCGCTTGCCCTGCTTGACGCGCAGGATCTCGATCGCCTTGTCGACGTCGCCGGCCGCCTCGGTGAGGGCCTTCTTGCAGTCCATCATCCCGGCGCCGGTGCGGTCGCGCAGGGCCTTGACGTCCTTGGCGCTGATGGTGATCTCGGTCACGTTCAGGATTCCTCGTTGGCGTTCTCGTTCTCGGGCTGCGCCTGGCCGGCGTCGGCGCCGGCCTCGGGCGTCTCGGCCGCCGCAGCGGGCGCCTCGGCCGCCGCGGCCGCCTGGCCGCCCTCGGCGGCCCCCCCCGCGGGCCCGGGCGCGGCGGCCGCCTCGGCCGCGGCCTCGGCGACGTCGGCGTTCGTGATCGGCTCGCCCGCCTCGGCCTGCGGGGCCGGCTTCGGGTCCTCGGCCTTGCGCGGGCCGCCGGCCTTGCGGGCCGTCTGCGCCTTCTCGCGGTCGGCCTCCTGCGTGACGTGCGGGTCGGGCTGCCGGCGGTGCTGGGCCTCGCCGCCGGCGGCCGCGGCCTCCTGGCGCGCCTGCTCCTCGGCGGCGCGCTGGGCGGCCTGCTCGGCCTCGCGGCGGGCCTTCTCCTCGGCCTCGCGACGCGCCTTCTCCTCCGCCTCGCGGCGGGCCTTCTCCTCGGCCTCCTTGCGGGCGCGCTCCTCCTCGGCGCGGAAGCGCTGGTGGCCCTCGGCGACGACGTCGCCGATCGCCTTCGTGATCAGCGCGCACGACTTGATCGCGTCGTCGTTGCCGGGGATGACGTAGTCGATGCCGTCGGGGTCGACGTTCGTGTCGACGAGGCCGATGACCGGGATGCGCAGGCGCTGCGCCTCCTTGACCGCGATCGCCTCGGTCTTGAGGTCGACGACGAACATCGCGTCCGGCGTGCGCTGCATGTGCTTGACGCCGCCGAGGTTCGCGCGCAGCTTCGCCAGGTCGGCCTCGGCCGACAGCCGCTCGCGGGTCGGCAGGAGGGCGAGCTGGCCCTCGCGCTCGTAGCGCTCGAGGTCGTGCAGGCGGCGGATGCGCTGCGAGATCGTCTGGAAGTTCGTGAGCAGGCCGCCGAGCCAGCGCTGGTTGACGTACGGCATGCCCGCCGCCTCGGCGGTCTCCTTGATCGCGTCGCGCGCCTGCTTCTTCGTGCCGACGAACAGGATCACGCCGCCCCGGTCGGCGACGCGGCCCGCGAACTCGCGAGCCTGCTCGAGGAGCGCCTGCGTCTTGAGCAGGTCGATGATGTAGATCCCGTCGCGCTCGCCGTAGATGAAGCGGCGCATCTTCGGGTTCCAGCGGCGCGTCTGGTGGCCGAAGTGGACGCCGGCCTCCAGGAGCTCGCGGATGCCGATCGCTTCGGCCATGTGCAACTCCCTCGTCTGTCGTGTGCCTCGCCGCCCCTCGGCCTCACCCACGTTCAGGCACATGGGCAGGGACGGGCCGGGAGCGGCCGTTCGCGGGCGTAGTGTAGTGGCCGGGGTCAGCCGGCGTCGCGCGCGGCCGCCAGCGCCGCCCGCAGGTCGCCGGGCAGCTCGGAGACGACCTCGACGCGCCGCCCGTCGGCCGGGTGGTCGAAGGCGAGGCGGGCCGCGTGCAGGAACTGGCGGCCGAGCTCGATCCCGGCCACCGGGGGCCGCGGGCCGTAGACGGGGTCGCCGACGACCGGGTGGCCGATCGCCTCCAGGTGGACGCGGATCTGGTGGGTGCGGCCGGTCTCCAGGCGGACCCGCAGGAGCGTCGTGCGCGGCAGCGCCTCCGCGATCTCGAAGTGGGTGACCGCGTCGCGCGGCTGGTCGGTGCGGGTCGAGTGGCGGGTGCGGTCGCGGCGGTCGCGGCCGATCGGGGCGTCGATCGTGCCGGTGCGCGCGGGCGGGCGGCCGGCGACGAGCGCCAGGTACTCGCGCTCGATGCGCCGCTCGCGCAGCTCGTCCTGGAGCGCGTGGAGGGTGACGTCGTCCTTGGCCGCGAGCAGCAGCCCGCTCGTGTCGCGGTCGAGGCGGTGGACGATCCCGCCGCGCTCGGCGCGGATCCCGCGCGCCTGCAGCGCCTGCGAGAGCGTGCCGGTCCAGTGCCCGGCCGCCGGGTGGACGACGAGCCCGGCCGGCTTGTCGACGACGAGCAGCGCGTCGTCCTCGTAGGCGACGCCGTACGGGACGGCGGCCGCGGCGGCGTCGACGACCGGCTCGACGGCGGGCGCGTGGACCTCGACGAGCTCGCCCGCCGAGACGACGTGGCGCTTCGGGCGCACCTCGCCGTCGACGGTGACGAGCCCGGCGTCGATCAGGCGCTGCGCGCGCGAGCGCGACCCCAGCGGACCGGCCAGGACGTGGTCGAGCCGCTGGCCGGCCTGCGCGTCATCGATCCGAACGTTCATCGAGCACGAGGAACAGGGACAGGACGCCGAACGTGATCGCGATGTCGGCGACGTTGAACTGCGGCCAGTGCGGGAGCTTGACGAAGTCGGTGACGCTGCCCTCGACGACGCGGTCGACGACGTTCCCGAGCGCGCCGCCGAGCAGCAGCCCGGTCGACAGCCAGGCCAGCCGCCGCGTCGCGTGCGCGTTGAAGACGAGGACGATCCCGGCCATCGCGCAGACGACGAGGATCGTCACGAGCCAGGAGCCGCCGAGCGCGCCGAACGCGATCCCGTCGTTGCGCGTGTTGACGAGGTCGAGGAACGGCAGCACCTCGACCGTCTCGCCGCGGCCGATCGTGGCGCGGACGACCGCCTTGGAGACCTGGTCGAGCGCCAGGACCGCGGCGGCGACCGCGAGCGCCCGGGTCCATGCGGCCCGTCGCGTCACCCGCGGATGAGCCCGACGACGACCGCCCCGACGATCCGGATGAGGATCAGCGCGACGATCGGGCTGAAGTCGAACGGCCCGAAGCGCGGCATGACCCTGCGGATCGGGGCGAGCACCGGCTCGGAGATGTCGCGCAGGAACTCGTAGACCGCGGTGAGGACCCGGGAGTACGGCAGCCGCCCGAACGCGTAGATCAGCGACAGGATGATGTACGCGAAGATGAGCAGCGTGTAGACGTTGAAGAGCGCCGCGACGTAGTCGGCGACGTCGTCGCGGGTGACCGCGGCGAACGGCGCCGTCACCGCTGGATCACCGCCCGCATCGCCTCGTCGAACGCGATTCGCAGCCCGTGGCGCTCCAGGGCGGCCAGGCCGCGGGCGGTCGAGCCGCCGGGCGACGTGACCTCGCGGCGGACGGCGAGCGTGTCGCCGCCACGCGCCTGGAGCAGCTCGGCGCTGCCGGCGAGCGCGGCGAGGAAGATGTCGGTGGCGAGGTCGGCCTTCAGCCCGGCGCGGACGGCGGCGTCGATCGAGGCCTCGGCGATGACGGCGACGTAGGCGGGCGTGACGCCCATCGACGCGGTCGCGACCTCCATGAGCGCCTCGGGCAGGACGAACACGCGCCCGACCCGCTCGAACAGCGGGACGGCCGCCTCCCCGCCCTCGGCGATGCAGGTGACGCCGCGGCGGATCGCGACGGGCGTGTTCGGCATCGCGCGGATGACCTTCGCGCCCGGGTAGGCGGCCTGGAGCTGCTCCACGGTCGTCGCGCCGAGGATCGAGATCACGGTCTTGCCGGCGGCGTCGACGCCGGCGGCGACCTGCTCGAGCTGGTACGGCTTGTGGCCGAGGATGATCGGGTCGGCGCGGCGGAACAGCTCGGCGTTGTCGGTGCCGAGCGACTCGCCGCCGACCTCCTCGACGAGCGCCTGCGCGCGACCGGACCCGGCGTCCGTCGCGAGCACGGGCTCGCCCCAGCCGCGGGCGAGCGCGCCCGCCATGTTCCCGGCTCCCACGATCCCGATCATGCGGCGCATGAGTCTAGGTGACCCGCTGGCGGGGTCGCGCGCGGGCGGGCGCTCAGACGGCGACCTCGAGCGTGACGCGGACGCGGTCGCCGTCGCCCACCCGCTCGCGGCGGCGGATCGCCGCCTTCACCGGGAGGACGTGCGAGTCGCGGCGGGTGCCGCGGAAGATCGACGTCTCCCACGTCGTGGCCCCGAGCGTGGCCCGGACCGCGAGCCGCCCGAACGGCGCGTGGGCCCCGGCGGCGCGGGCGTGGATCTCGTCGGCGACGTCGGCGGGGAGCGTGACGAAGTGCCAGGCGGCGGGGTCGGCGGTGCGGCGCAGCTCGGCCGTGATCGTGTGGCGGCGCATCGGTCGGGCGCGGCAGGATAGACCCCGGCCCCGGGGGCGCGGATCGGGCGCTTCCGCCACGCGGCGGGGCGTGGCCCGGCGGCGGGGCGCGGCGCGGCCGCGCGGGGGGGGCCCGGCGGCGCGGCGCGGCGGCGCGGCCAGGCGG
>JADGIB010000318.1 GCA_019683665.1 Solirubrobacteraceae bacterium | reverse complement strand
GCGCCCCGGCCGGCCCGCGACCGATCCGGTGGGCATCCACGACCGGGGAGCCTAGGCTGGCCGGCGGAAATGCGACGTGGACGGCTCGCCCTCCTGCTGGCCCTGGCGGCGCTCGCCCTCCCGGCCGCGCCGGCCGCCGCGGCCGCCCCCGCCTGCCCGGCCTCGCACTGGGTCGCGGCGTGGACGGCGGCCCCGACCGACGCGGCGACCGGCGGCGTCCAGGACCAGACGCTGCGCCAGGTGGTCGTCCCCCACGGCGCCGGCGACCGGGCGCGGCTGCGGCTGTCGAACCGCTTCGGGGCCGAGCCGCTCACCGTCGACCGCACGACGATCGGCCGGCGCGCCGGCGGCGGCGGGGCGGCGGTCGAGCCGGGGACGCTCGTGCCGGTGACGTTCGGCGGGCGGGCCGCGGTGACGATCCCGCCCGGCGGCGAGGTCGTCAGCGACCCGATCCCGATCGCCGTCGCCCCGCTGCGGCCGCTGCTCGTCTCGACGTACTTCGCCTCCGGCACCGGCCCGCTCACCGAGCACTACTACGCGCGCCAGGTCCCGCACATCGCCTCCGGGGACCGCACCGGCGAGGCCTCCGGCGAGGGGTTCGACGCGCTCGACCGCACCTCGGCCTACGTCGTCGCCGGGCTCGACGTGCTCGCCCCCGGCTCGGTCGGCGCGGTCGTCGCGTTCGGCGACTCGCTCACCGACGGCTACGTCGGCGCTCCCCGGCCGGGCGAGGCGGACGCCGAGGCGATCGGGGCCGACGGCGCCTACCCGGACGCGCTCCAGCGCCGCCTGCTGGGCGCGCAGGGCGCGCCGCCGCTCGTCGTCGTGAACGCCGGGATCTCCGGCAACCGGATCCTCGACGACGGCCTCATCCCCGAGCACGGGCGCAGCATGCTCGCCCGCCTCCACGTCGACGCGCTCGCGCTGCCGGGCGTGACGACGGTGATCCTCCAGGGCGGCGCGAACGACCTCGGCGCCGGCGAGCCCGACGCCGGCCGCGTCATCGCCGGGCTCGCCGACCTCGTCGCCCGGGCCCGGGCCGCCGGCAAGCGGGTGCTGCTGGCGACGATGACCCCGGCCGAGGGGGCGCGGCCCGCCTCCTACGGGGACGCGGCCGCGGAGGCGGCGCGCGCGGCGGTCAACGCCTGGATCCGGTCGGGCGCGGCCGGCGACGACGTCGGGATCGTCGACTTCGACGCGGCGCTGCGCGACCCGGCGCGGCCCGGCCGCCTGCGCCCCGAGCTCGACTCCGGGGACGGCCTGCACCCGAACCTCGCCGGCTACCGGGCGATGGCCGAGGCGGTCGACCTCGCGCTGCTGGCGGCGCCGGCGTGCGCGTGCCGGGTGCGCCCGGCGCTGCGCGTGCGGGTCCCGGCGCGGCTGCGCGGCCGCCTGCGGAGCGCGGTCGTCACCGTCGACGGGCGGCGCGTCGGGACGATCCGCCGCCCGGGGCAGTCGGTGCGCGTCGACCTGCGGCGGGCGCGCGGGTCGCAGGTCGTGATCCGGATGCGGGTCCGCCTGTCAGGCGGCCGCACGGTCACGCGCGTCCAGCGGCTCCCCCGCTGCCTGGCCTGACGGCGGCCGGCGCGCGCTGCGCGGCTTCCAGAAGCGGCGCTCGATCGCGTACGTCGAGATGACGCCGGCGGCGAGCGTGCCGGCCCAGAACCACCACTGCTGGGCGGCGCCGGTGAGGCCGGCCGACACCGTGAGCGCGAGGATCGGGAACTGCCACAGGTACATCGGGTACGAGATCCGCCCGATGAACGGCAGCGGCGGGAGGCGCAGCAGCCGCGACAGCAGCGCCCGGTCGCTGGTGACGAGCCGGGCGAGGACGAGCGCGGTCCCGACCGCGACGACCGGCATCGGCACGACCGTCCCGTAGGCCGGGAACAGGCGCCAGGCGGCGAGCAGGATCGCGGCGAGCCCGACGACGGCGCCGGCCGAGAGGGCGAGCTCGACACGGCGCGGGCGCGGGCCGGCCCGCCCGTGCAGGAGCAGGGCGAGCAGGCAGCCGGCGAGCAGCTCGCCGAAGCGGCTGTCGGGGCGGAAGTACGTCGGCGCGACGGCGAGCCCCGGGTCGGGGCCGGTCGGCAGCAGCCAGAACAGCGACAGGCAGGCGAGCGCGGCGACGGCGACGCCGATCGTCAGCGCCCGGTGCGACACGCGGCGGCCGAGCAGCCAGACGAGGACCGGCGGCCACAGGAGGTAGAACTGCATCTCGACGGCGAGGCTCCAGGTCGGGCCCAGGGCGCCGAGGAACTGGGTGCCGTCGACGAGGATCGCCAGGTTCGACACGTACGTCGCGCTGACGAGGACCGCGTCCCACCACTCGCTCCAGGTGCCGTTCTGGCTCAGCGTGCTGCCGAACGGCGAGCAGAGGACGAGCAGCGCGGCGAGCGCCGGGTAGAGGCGGCGCAGGCGGCGGGCGTAGAACGCGCGCAGGTCGTTGCGGCCGCGCCGGTCGCGCTCGGCGAGCAGGATCGAGGTGATCAGCAGGCCGCTGAGGACGAAGAAGACGTCGACGCCGAGGTAGCCGGCCGGGACCTTGAGGTCGTGGAAGCCCATGACCGCCAGCACGGCGAGCGCCCGCACGCCGTCGAGCTGGTCGATCTGGCGCCGCATGTGCCCCGAGGGTATTGGCGGGGCCGGGGCTACTCGGGCCGGCGCACGCAGCGGAAGCCGATGTGGCTCGTCGACGTGTCGACCGCCTCGCCCTGGCGGGCGGCCGGCCGGTAGCGCAGGCAGTAGTTCGGCGCGCACAGGTGAGAGCCGCCCTTGATCACCCGCCGCGGGATGTGCGCGCCGGGCTCGCCGACGGCGTAGCTGTGGTCGGGCGCGGTGACGCGCGGGTTGCGCGGGACGCAGCACGGGCTGCGGGCCTCGTCGGGGTGGCGCGGCGTGTAGTAGTCGCCGGTCCACTCCCAGACGTTGCCGGTGACGTCCCAGAGGCCATAGCCGTTGGGCGGGAACGACCCGACCGGCGAGGTGCCCTTCCAGCCGTTCGCGCCGAGGTTCTGCCACGGGAACTCGCCCTGCCACGTGTTCGCCATGAGCCGCCCGCCCGGCATCGGGTCGTCGCCCCAGGCGTAGACCGCGCCGTCGAGGCCGCCGCGGGCCGCGAACTCCCACTCGGCCTCGGTCGGCAGCGCCTTGCCGGCCCAGGCGGCGTAGGCGGCGGCGTCCTCGTGGGCGACGTGGGTGACGGGATGGTCCTCGCGCCCGGCCGTGTCGCTGCCCGGGCCCTCCGGCGCGCGCCAGCTCGCCCCGGGGACGTAGGCCCACCAGCGGCGCCAGTCGGCGAGCGAGACGCGGTGCGGGGCGCCCTGGAAGACGACCGAGCCGGGCTTCAGCAGCTCGGGGTCGGCGCCCGGGTAGTCGGCCGGGTCCAGGGGCCGCTCGGCGACGGTGACGTAGCCGGTCTCCTCGACGAAGCGGGCGAACTGGGCGACGGTGACGGGGGTCGCGTCGATCCAGAAGCCGTCGACGGCGACCGTGTGGACGGGCGCCTCCTCCGGATAGAACGTGTCGCAGCCCATGCGGAAGACGCCGCCGTCGATCCACACCATCTCGTCCTGCGGCGCGCTCATCGCCTGGCATCATCGCGCACCACGGACGAGAGGACCCCGGTTGTGAGCGAGCTCATCGCGATCGCCTACGACGACGTGCAGACCGCGCGGGCCGTGGCCGCCCCCCCGGGCCCCCCCGGGCCCCCCCCCCCCCCCCCGCCGGGGGGATATAAAAAAA
>JADGIB010000317.1 GCA_019683665.1 Solirubrobacteraceae bacterium | reverse complement strand
TCGGCAGCGCCAGATGTGTATAAGCCACCGGCGCCGGGGCGGGCGCCGCCGGCGCCGTCGGCCCGGCCGCGCGCGGTGAGCCGCTGGAGCCGCGCGAGCCGCTCGTCCCACTCGCCGCCGACGCGGGCCATCCAGCCGATCGCGTCGTTCAGCGGGGCGGGGGTGACCCGGTAGCGCGTCTCGCGCCCGGCCCGGCGGGCGTCGACGAGCCGCGCCTGCGCGAGCACGGCGAGGTGCTTGGCGACCGCCTGGCGGGTGACCGGGAGGTCGGCGGCCAGCTCGGTCGCGGTCGCGTCGCCGCGGCGGCCGACCTCGTCGAGGACGAGGCGGCGCGTCGGGTCCGACAGGGCGGCGAAGACCGCGTCGACGTCGCTCATGCGGGCGCGAGCGCCCTCCGCGCCGCGCCGGCGCCGCGCGCGGCGGGCGCCGCGCTCGCCCACGGGCCGACCGGCGACTCGGTGACGCGCACGGTCGTGCCGCCGGCCGCGGGCGCGAGCTCGACGGTCACGCGCGAGCCGGGAGCGTCGCCGGTCCACCACCAGAACGTCCAGCGCTCGCCGGGCTCGACCTCCTCGACGATCGCCCGGCGCTCCTCGCCGGTCTCGAGCACGAAGGTGGCCTCGCCGCCCTCGCGCAGGTCGAGCTCGACCTCCTCGGCCAGCCACGCCTCGAGCGCGCCGGGATCGGTCACCGCCGCCCACGCCTCGTCGCGCTCGACGGGCAGGAGGACCTCCTTGATGCAACTCATGGGTTGCATGATACCGTGCGGCTATGAGCAACCAGGAAGTTGCGCCTCGCGCCCAGCACCTCGTGCCGGTCGTCGTGCAGTCCGACGGCCGCGGCGAGCGCTCGTTCGACATCTTCAGCCGCCTGCTCAACGAGCGGGTCGTGTTCCTCGGCACCCCGATCGACGACCAGGTCGCGAACCTCGTCGTCGCCCAGCTCCTGCACCTCGAGGCCGAGGACCCCGAGAAGGACATCCAGCTCTACGTCAACTCGCCCGGCGGGGCCCTCTACGCGGGCCTGGCGATCTACGACACGATGCAGCTCATCCGGCCCGACGTGGCGACGATCTGCTGCGGGATCGCGATGTCCGCCGGGGCGCTCGTCCTCGCGGGCGGCGCGCCGGGCAAGCGCGCGTCGCTGCCGAACGGGCGGATCCTCATCCACCAGCCCAGCGGCGGCTACCAGGGGCAGTCGACCGACATCGAGATCCACGCCCGCGAGACGCTCGCGCTGCGCCGCCGGGTCGACGAGATCCTCGCCCACCACACCGGCCAGCCGATCGAGCAGGTCCACGCCGACATGGAGCGCGACCGCTACTTCACGGCCGAGGAGGCGAAGGCCTACGGGCTGATCGACACGATCGCCACCGGCCGGTCCGGCGCCGTCGCGACCGCCGCGGCCGCGGGGGCGGGCCGCTGACGGCCGCCGGCCTGCGCGCGAGGACCTGGCGCGCTCGCGGCGAATCGGACGGGACCGCCGCGTCGGCGAGCCCGAGATGAGAGGAGAGGAGCACCCGTGGCCGAGGCCCCGATCGTCGATTCGCACGTCCACATCTTCACGCAGGACATGCCGCTGTCCCCGCACGCGTGGACGCGACCGGACTACGGCTTCACCGCCGAGGACCTCCTGGCGACGCTCGACGCGCACGGCGTCCACTTCGCCGTCATCGCCGGGATCAGCCTCTACGGCCACTACAACGACTACATGATCGCCAAGCTGCGGGAGCACCCGCGGCTGCGCGGCACCGTGAACGTGCCGCCGACGATCGGCCCGTTCGAGCTGGCGGCGATGAAGGAGGCGGGCGTCGTCGGCGTGCGCCTGTTCCTGGCGGCGTCGACGTCGGGCCGGGTCCCCGACATCACCGACGCCGACCACGCGCTGCTCCTGCGGCGGGTCCGCGACCTCGGCCTCCACGTCCACCTCGTCGCCCAGGACGACGTGTTCGCCCTGGCGCTGGAGACCGTGCAGGCCGCCGGCGTGAAGCTGGTCATCGACCACTTCGCCGGGGCCGACCCCGCCCTGGGCACCGCCTGCCCGCGCCTGGAGGCGGCGGTGCGGGCGGTCGACGCCGGAAACGCCTGGATCAAGATCTCGGCCGGGTTCCGCTTCACGCCGCTCGCGCCGCCGCGGACCGCGGACGACTACGCCCGGGCCCGGGAGGTGGAGCTCGAGCTCGTCGGCCACCTCCTCGAGCGCGTCGGGCCCGAGCGCCTGCTGTGGGGCAGCGACTGCCCGTTCGTCGGTCACGAGGGCGCGGTCACCTACGCGGACGCGATCGCCGCCTTCCACGCCGCGGTCCCGGACGCGCGCACGCGGCGCGCGATCTCGGACGCGGCGCTGCGGCTCTACTTCGCCTGACGGCCGCCCGGGCGTCAGCCGAGGACGAAGACGACCGCCACGGTGGCCGAGACGGCCCGGCGGCCGGCCTGGACCGGGGTGGGGGAGGCGCCCTCGCGCGGGGCCGGAGCGGCCGCGTCGGTCGCAGCCGGCGAGCCCGACGCGCCGGGGTCGAGGTCGACGGCGCGGACGCCCAGGACGCGCAGCCCGAGCGCGGCGGCGGCCGAGTCGGCCCGTGCGCGGGCGTCGGCGATCGCGGCGCGCTCGGCCTCGGCCCGGCCGGCCGACGGGTCGGAGAAGCCGAAGTCGGGGCCGGCGACCTCGTCGGCGCGGGCGGCGACGAGCGCGTCGAGCACCGGGCCGGCGAGGCGCGCGTCGGTCAGGTGGACGGCGATCGAGACCGTCGCCGCGTAGCGCACGCGCGGCGGGCGCCGGTGCCGGGAGCGGCTGAGCGTGACGCTGCTCGTCGTGATGTCGGCGCGGGGGACGCCGAGCGCGTCGAGCGCGCGCAGCAGGCCGGCCGTGCGCCGGGCGACGTCCTCGCGGGCGGTCGCGGCGCGCGCCGCGGTGCGGGTGACGGCGGCCGAGACGCCGGCGGTGTCGGGCGTCGCGAACGCGGTGCCCTGGCCGAGGACGGTGAGCGTCGGGGCGCCCGCGGCCGACGCGGGCGGCGCGTCCTGGGCGACCGCCGGCGCGGCCCCGGCCGGCAGCGCGGCGAGCACGGCGGCGATCGCGAGGCGCCGGCGCATCGTCAGTGGCGGTCGTCGCCGGTCGCGGCGGGCGGTCGGGACTCCTCGGCCAGGGAGGTGATCGTCAGCGCCCCGCGGGCGGCCTGCTCGAGGACCTCGGTCGCCTCCTCGGCCGAGCGCGCGTAGAGCTCGACGAGCAGGTGGACGGTGATGCGGGTGTCGTCCTCGTGCTTGTGGAAGCGCACGTGGGTGAAGAACTCGCGCGTGCCGTAGTCGCCGAACGCGGCGAACGAGAGCGCGTCGCCCGCCTCGGGGCCCGAGCACGTCTCGACGTCGTCGGCGTCGACGGTCACCGTGCACGAGGCGACCCAGGGGGTGCCGGCGATCATCCGCTCCCAGCGGTCCTCGACCGGCTCGACGCGGCCGTTGACGAACCCGAGGTGCGGCTGGTCGTGCATGCAGTCCAGGCACTGCACGACCGCCTCCTGCAGCTCGTCGACGACCTCGGCGCGCTCCCCGGTGACCGGGTCGATCTTGTGGATGCCCTCGTAGTGCACCTGCACCTCGAGCTCCTGCGACCAGCACCGGTAGCAGCGCAGCCACGACCTGACGTCCACGGAGTCCATTCGCCAGAGCATAGGCCCGCGTTCGGCTTCCCGGCGCGGTCCCGGCCGCGGGGGGGGGGGGGGCCCCCGCCCCCCCCCCCCCCCCCCCCCCCCCCCCCGCCCCCCCCCCCCCCCCGC
>JADGIB010000027.1 GCA_019683665.1 Solirubrobacteraceae bacterium | reverse complement strand
CGCCGTCGGCGCGCCCGTCCTCCTCCTGCTCGGCGACGACACGACGGCGGCGTGGGCGGCGCTGCCGGTCGTCGCGCTGCTGGCCGCCCACGCGCCGCGGGCGATCTCGTTCGCGGCGGGGCAGGCCGGGTTCACCGTCACGGTCCTCGTCGTCTTCGACCTCGTCCAGCGCACCGGCTGAGAGGTCGGGCTCGTCCGCATCGAGGACGTCGCGATCGGGTTCGCGATCAGCCTCCTCGTCGGGCTGCTGCTCTGGCCGCGCGGGGCGGCCGCGCTCCTGGACCGCGCGCTCGCCGACGCGCTCGACGCGTTCGCCCGCCGCCTGGAGGCGACGTACCGCCGGCTCGCGCTCGGCGGCGACGAGGCCCTCGACGGCCTGCGCGACGAGGCGGCCGCCGCCCGCCACCGGCTCGACGCCGCCTTCCGCCAGGTCCTCGCCGAGCGGCCCGGGCGGCACCGGGCGCTCGTGCCTGCCACCCGCCTGCTCGCGGTCGTGTCGCGCCTGAACATGACCGGCCGGGGCCTCGACGTCCTCGCCGAGATGGTCGAGGGGCGCCCGCGGCCCGCCGGCGCCGGACGGCTGGCCGGGGACGCCGGGCCGGTGTGCGCGTGGCTGCGGAGCGCGGCGGAGGCGGTCGCCGAGCGCCGCCCGGCCCCCGCCCCGGCCGCGCCCGACGACGAGGCGCACGCGACGTCCGCCGCCGCGATCCGCGGCGCCGCGGCCGCCGGCGCCCGCGACGCGCCCGTCACCGCGGGGATCGTCGCCTGGGCGGGGATCCACCTCGACCACCTGCGCCGCCTCGAGGGCGAGGTCGCCGAGGCCGCGGGGCTGCTCGCGGCGGGCCCGCAACGAGAAACGCCCGGCGGGTAGCCGGGCGTCGATCGTCGTGCTTCGCCTGTCCCTACCGGGGAAGGAGCGCGCCGCCGCAGTACGGGCAGGCGCTGCGATCCTCCACGCGGTCCGCGGGCCACAGGCGAAGGCAGGTGCGGCAGATGAACCGCATTCGGTTCCTCCCTTCGTCGTGGGATCGCGTGCGCGCCGAAGGCACGGCGCGCTGATCCGTCGACTCACAGCCTAGCGACCGGCGTTTCGGGTAGACCCCGGGTCCCATGCCGACGACCGCCCCGACCCCCTCCGCCGTCGACCCGGCCGCGCTGCGGCGGCTCCTCGACGGCGACCACGCCGAGATCCGCGACGCCGTGCGCGCCTTCCTGTCGCGCCCGTCCAGCGCCCCGTACGCCGGCCACTCGATCGAGGAGCACCGCGCGCAGGTGCTCGCCTGGGCGCGCGAGCTCGCCGACGAGGGCCGCACCGCGCTCGGCTACCCGGCCGCGTACGGGGGCGCCGGCGACGTCGGCGCCTCGGTCGCGGCGTTCGAGACGCTCGCCTTCGGCGACCTGTCGCTGCTCGTCAAGCTCGGCGTCCAGTTCGGCCTGTTCGGCGGCGCCGTCCTCCACCTGGGCACCGAGCGCCACCACGAGCGCTACCTGCGCGACATCGCGACGCTGCGGCTCCCCGGCTGCTTCGCGATGACCGAGACCGGCCACGGCTCCGACGTGCAGGCGCTCCAGACGACCGCGACCTACGACCCCGAGCACGACGAGCTCGTCGTCCACACGCCGGCCGACTCGGCGCGCAAGGACTACATCGGCAACGCCGCCCGCGACGGGCGGATGGCGGTCGTCTTCGCCCAGCTCGTCGTCGGCGGCGAGTCGCGCGGCGTCCACGCGGTCCTCGTCCCGCTGCGCGACGAGCGCGGCGAGACGCTGCCGGGCGTGCGGATCGAGGACTGCGGCGCGAAGCTCGGCCTCGACGGCGTCGACAACGGGCGGATCTGGTTCGACCACGTCCGCGTCCCGCGCGAGGCGCTGCTGGACCGCTACGCCCGGATCGAGCCCGACGGGACGTACACGAGCCCGATCGAGAGCCCGGGCCGCCGCTTCTTCACGATGCTCGGGACGCTCATCCAGGGGCGGGTGAGCATCTGCGGCGCCGCGGTGAACGCGGCGAAGGTCGCGCTGACGATCGCGGTGCGCCACGCGCTGACGCGCCGCCAGTTCGGCCCGCGCGACGGCGAGGAGACGCTGCTGCTCGACTACCGCACCCACCAGCGGCGGCTGCTCGTCCCGCTCGCCCACACGTACGCCCTGCACGTCGCCCAGGACGAGCTGCGCGGGCGCCTGCACGAGGTGTTCGGCGGCGACGGCGGCGACGACCGCGCCCGGCGCGAGCTGGAGACGCTCGCCGCCGGGCTGAAGGCGGTCGCGACCTGGCACGCGACCGCGACCATCCAGGAGTGCCGGGAGGCGTGCGGCGGCGCCGGCTACCTGCGCGGCAACCGCTTCGCGGCGCTGAAGGCCGACACCGACGTCTTCACGACGTTCGAGGGCGACAACACCGTCCTGCTGCAGCTCGCGGCCAAGAACCTGCTCACCGACTTCCGCGACCAGCTCGGCGAGCTCGACCCGCTCGGGACGATGACGTTCTTCGCCGGGCAGGTGCTGGAGACGCTGGCCGAGCGCACCGCGGTGCGTGAGCTGCTGGGCCGAATCGCCGACGAGCTGCGCCCGGGGCGCGACGACGGCCGTGACCTGCTCGACCGCGCCGCCCAGCTCGAGCTGCTGCGCTGGCGGGCCGGTCACATGCTGTCGGGGGCGGCGCGGCGGCTGAAGGCCGGCATCGACGCCGGGCGCGACCCGTTCGCCGTCCTCGTCGACTGCCAGGACCACGTCGTCGCCTGCGCGCGGGCCTGGGTCGACCGGGTCGTGGCCGAGGCGTTCGCGCGCGCGGTCGAGCGGGCCGGCGACGGGCCGCAGCGCGAGGCGCTCGACCGGCTGTGCCACCTCTACGCGCTGTCGACGATCGAGCGCGAGCGCGGCTGGTTCCAGGAGCACGGGCGGCTGTCGTCGACGCGCTCGAAGGCGGTCGTGAAGGCGGTCAACCGGCTGTGCGCCGAGGTGCGGCCCGACGCGGGCGCGCTCGTCGACGCGTTCGGGGTGCCGGCGGCGTCGCTCGGCGACGCGGCCGCGGTGGCGGCGGGCTGACCGCGCCCGCCGGCCGCGACCGGCAGACTGCCGCGCCATGGTGATCTGCATCACGGGAGCGTCGAGCGGGATCGGCGAGGCGACGGCGCTGCGCCTGGCGCGCGAGCCCGGCGCGCGGATGGTGCTCGTCGCGCGCCGCGGTGACCGCCTCGCGCGGCTCGCCGACCGCCTGCCCTGCCCCGCGACGACCGTGGCCGTGGACCTGACCGACGACGACGCGCCCGCGCGGGTGCGCGCCCACGTCGAGGCCGAGCACGGCGGCCGCCTGGACGTGCTCGTCAACAACGCCGGCGCGTCGTGGCGGGCCCGGTTCGCCGACGGCGGCTGGGAGAACGTGCGCCGAACGATGGCGATCAACTTCGACGCCCACGTGCGCCTGACCGAGGCGCTGCTGCCGCTCGTGCGGGCGAGCGCGCCGTCGACGATCGTCAACGTCTCCTCGACCTCCGGGCGGATCGCCCGGGCCGGCGCCGGCGCCTACTGCGCGTCGAAGTTCGCGCTCTGCGGGTGGAGCGACGCGCTCGGCGCCGAGGAGCGGCCGAACGGCGTGAACGTCGCGCTCGTCCTGCCCGGGTTCATCCACACCGAGGGCTTCCCGCAGCGCGAGCTGCCCGGGTTCCTCGTCTCCGAGCCCGACGTCGTCGCCGACGCGATCGCCGACTGCGTCCGCAACGGGCGCATCGAGCGCTACGCGCCGCGCTGGTACTGGCTGGCGGCGGCGGTGCGCATCCTCCTGCCGCGCGGGGTGCGGCGCTTCACCTCCAGCAAGGCCGGATCGCGGCTCGTGACCGCGACCCGGCCGGGCGACGGCGCCTGAGCGCGCCACCGCCCGGCGCCCCGGGCGCTACCCGGCGACCGGCGTCGCCGTCGGCGCGCCGGTCGGGAAGAGCGAGGCGAGCAGGATCACGACGGGCCGCCGGCCGCGGTTGACGGCGCGGTGCTGCTCGCCGGGGCTCTCGACGATCCACTGGCCGGCGCGCAGGACCGCGGTCCGGCCGGCCGTCAGCCGCCGCACGAGCGCCGGCGCGTCGGCCGGGCCGCGGTAGACCGGCACCGAGCCGGTGACGACCGTGTACGTGAGCCGCCCGCGCAGGATGCGGGCGACCTCGGTGCCGGGGTGCGTGTGGAGGGCGAGCGCCGTGCCCGGCCGGATCGTCACCCGGGTGAGCGCCAGCGTCCAGCCGGGCGCCCCGGCGGGGTCGACGACCTGGGCGAGGTCCTCGCGCACGGAGGCGGCGTTCGCGTCCTGCGCCGCGGACGCGGCGGCGGGGGCGAAGGCGGACAGGGCGAGCGCGGCGGCGAGCGCCGCGAGGCGCGGGCGGGTCGGCACGGAGGCTGCCTCCTCGTGGCGGGCGGTGGACGGCCGCAAGCCTACGCGCCCGCCCACCCCCCGGCGAGCCGCACGAGCGTGGCGGCCGCGGCCGCCATCTCCTGGACCGACGCCCACTCGCGGACCGAGTGGAACTCGTGGCCGCCGGTGAAGAGGTTCGGGGTCGGCAGGCCGCGCTGGCTGAGGACGGAGCCGTCGGTCCCGCCGCGGATCGGGGTGCGGACCGGCTCGATCCCCTCGGCGCGCATCGCCGCTTCGGCCCGGCCGACGATCTCCGGGTGCCCCTCGAGGAAGCGGCGCATGTTCGGGTACTGCGGGAAGACGTCGACGGTCACCCGGGCGCGCGGCTCGCGGCCCACGACCGTCTCGGCCGTGCGCCGCAGCACGTCGGCGTGCGCCTGCAGCCGCTCGTCGTCGAAGTCGCGGACGATCGCGTGGATCGTCGCGCGCGCCGCGGTCGCCCGGACCTCGTAGACGTGGATGAAGCCGTCGCGGCCGGACGTCGCCTCGGGCGTGAGGTCGGCCGGCAGCGCCGCCACGACCTCGGCGGCCAGGCGCGCCGCGTTGACGAGCCTGCCGGTCGCGAACCCGGGGTGGACGTCGTGGCCCTCGATCGTGACGACGGCGCCGGCGGCGCTGAACGTCTCGTCCTGCAGCTCGCCGAGCGCCGAGCCGTCGACCGTGTAGGCGCAGCGGGCGCCGAAGCGCTCGATGTCGAACAGGGTGGCGCCCTCGCCGATCTCCTCGTCGGGGGTGAAGGCGACCTTCAGCGTCGGGCGCGGCAGCTCCGGGTGGGCGGCGAGGTGGGCGACCGCGGTCATGATCGCGGCGATGCCGGCCTTGTCGTCGGCGCCCAGGAGCGTGTCGCCCGACGCGGTCACGAGGTCGTGGCCGACCGCGCCGCGCAGCTCCGGCATCTGCTCGGGGTCGAGGACGGTGCCGCCGCGCGGCAGCGCGAGGACGCCGCCGTCGTAGTCGCGGTGGACGATCGGCTCGACGCCGTCGCCGGGCGCGTCGGGCGACGTGTCGAGGTGGGCGATCCAGCCGATCGCGGGCCCGTCGCCGGGGAGCGTCGCCATGACGTAGCCGTGCTCGTCGAGGGCGGCGTCGGCGAGCCCGATCTCGCGCAGCTCGCCGACGAGCAGCTCGCCGAGCTCGCGCTGGCCGGGGGTGCTCGGCGAGCGCTCGCGGTCGCGCCGCGACTGGGTGGCGACGCGCACGTAGCGCTGGAAGCGCTCGAGCAGCCCGGGCGCGAGCGCCTCGGCCAGCGGCGACGTGTACGGCGCGCTCACGAGACCGGGGTCGCGCTCGCGGCGTCCAGGCGCGCGAGGTCGTCGCCCGACAGGCGCACCTGCGTCATCTGCAGCAGGTCGAGCAGCTGCTCGACGTTGCGGGCGCTGGCGATCGGCGCGGCAACGGTCGGCTGCTGGGCCAGCCAGGCGAGCGCGATCGCGGCGTGGCTGACGCCGTGCGCGGCGGCGAGCTCGTCGAGCGCGGCGAGGACCGCCTCGCCGCGGGCGTTCAGGTAGGCGGCGGCGCCCTCGGCGCGGGGGCTGTCGACCGTCGTGCCGGACCGGTACTTGCCGGTGAGGAAGCCCTTCGCGAGCGCGAAGTACGGCAGGCAGGCGATCCCCTCGCGCTGGCACAGCGGCTGCAGCTCGGCCTCGTAGTCGCGCTCGAGGAGGTTGTAGTGGGGCTGCAGCGCGACGAACCGGGCGAAGCCCTCGCGCTCGGACACGGCGAGCGCCTGCTCGAGCCGGTCGGCGGTGAAGTTCGAGGCGGCGACGTAGCGGACCTTGCCCTCGCGGACGAGCGCGTCGAAGGCGCCGAGCGTCTCCTCCAGCGGGGTCTCGGGGTCGTCGTAGTGGATGTAGTAGAGGTCGATGCGGTCGGTCTGCAGCCGCCGCAGCGACGCCTCGGCGTGGGCGCGGACGTTCTCGGCCGTCAGCGTCGCCCGGACCTTCGTCGCGATGACCATCCGGTCGCGGGCGCCGCGCGCGGCCATCCACTCGCCGATCAGCGTCTCCGACTCGCCGCCGGTGTGGCCGGGGACCCAGCGCGAGTAGCTGTCGGCGGTGTCGACGAAGTTGCCGCCGGCCTCGGCGTACGCGTCGAGGACCGCGAACGTCGCGTCGCGGTCGGCCGTCCAGCCGAAGACGTTGCCGCCGAGGCAGAGGGGATGGACGTCGAGATCGGTCGTGCCCAGGTTCGCCATCGGCCGAACGTACCGCACGGCCGCGGCGGGCACTCGCGCGGCCCGGGCGCCCCGGCGCGGCGGTCAGCCCGCCGAGCGCGCCGCCGCGATCGCCGCGCCGCGCGTCGAGAACACCTGGCCGGAGACGAGCAGCCCGTCGCGGACCTTCCACACCCAGACGACCTCGGTCTCGAACGGGCGCCCGTCGCGCCGGGCGCGCACCCGGCCGAAGACGACGACGGAGCCGGCGACCGCCCGGTAGTCGAGCGGCTCGAGCCGGAGCGTCCCCTGCCAGACGCGGGCGGCGTCCTCGAAGTACTCGCGCACGCCCTGGCGGCCGCGGTAGACGCTGCGCCCGGTCGCGTGCGACGTGCCCTCCGGGCGCAGCTCGACCTGCGGGGAGACGTGGGCCAGCGCCTGCTCGACGTCCCCGCGGGCGAACGCGTCGTAGACCGCCTTGACGGTGGCCACCAGCGCCTCTCGCGGGTCCCGGGTCATCCGAGGCAGGTTAGTGCCGGACGTCACAGGCCCCGGGGTCAGCGGCGCAGCGTCAGCGTCCGGCGGCCCGCCGGCACCCGCTCGGCCACCTCGGCGACGACGCGCAGCCGCGGGCGGGCGGCCAGCGCGCGGCGGCCGGCGCGGGTCAGCCGCACCCGCGCGGTCGTCGCGGCCCGGCCGGTGGCCAGCGCGAAGCGGCCGCGGCCGACCACGCGGCGCCCGGCGCGCAGCGTGACCGTGCCCGCGCGGCGCTCCTGCGACTGCCCGCGGCGCCGCAGCGGGAGCGTCGCGACGCCGCCGCGCACCCGCGCCGACGCGGCCGCCACCCGGGTCCCGCACGGGTCGAGGCCGACGACCCGCCCGCGCTCGCGACGCACGACGTCCCGCTCCGCCAGCAGCCGCTCCAGCTCGCTCGGCCGGGCGGCCATGATCCCGTCGACGCACAGGTCCAGGAGCCGCTCGTAGGTGGCGCGGTCCTCGGTGTCGTTGCTGAGCCACACGTGGACGGCGTAGCCGGCGTCGTGGGCGCGGGTGACGGTGTCGGCGGTCGTGATCGTCAGCAGCTGGCCGCCGAAGCGGAACGTGATCGGGATCTGCAGCGCGACGACCCCGTCGCCGGGCGAGCCCCCGCCGAGCAGGAACGCGGCCGTCCCGTCGATGCCGGGGGCAACCCCGATCCGCGGCGCGAGCTCGTGGAAGCGGTCGACGGCGCGCTGGTTGAACGAGGCGACGATGACGTCGGTGCGCCCGAGCCGGTTCAGGAGCTGCGCCAGCAGCTCGGCCCCGTGGAGGAAGACGGCGTCGTCGGCCCCGTCGCGGCCCTTGATCTCGACGTTCACCGGCACGTCGGGGAAGGCGCGCAGGACCTCCTCGAGCGTCGGCACGCGGAAGTCCTCGGCGGTGAACCCGGCGGGCGGCGGCTTCTCGCCCGTGCGCACGCCGCGCAGCGGGTAGCTCGACGGGTCGAGGCCGTGGACGGCGTTGCGGCCGGGCACGAACCAGTGCGCGGCGTCGAGCGCGCGGACCTGCGCGAGCGTCAGGTCGTTGACGCTGCCGGTCCCGTTCGTCGTGCGGTCGACGCGGTTGTCGTGGAGGACGACGAGGACGTCGTCGCGCGTGGCGCCGACGTCGAGCTCGAGCGCGTCGGCGCCCGCGGCGACCGCGCGCTTCAGCGCGTACATCGTGTTCGACGGCAGCTCGTCCTCGCCGCCCTGGTGGGCGAAGCTCAGGACGCGCTGGGCCAGCCACGGGTTGTCGGCGGCGCCGGCCGCCGGGGCGGCGACGAGCGCCGCGGCGAAGGCGGCGGGCGCGGCGCGCGCGAGGCGGTGGGACATGGCGCGAGTCTGCCACCGCCGCCGGGGCGCGTGCGCCGCTTCTCAGCCCTCGAGCAGCGCCGCCCAGGTGGCCGGGTCGAGGACCCCGGTGACCGGCAGCCCGGACGCGCTCTGGAACGCGCGCACGGCCGCGGCGGTCGTCGCGTCGAAGCGGGTGTCGCGGGTGACGCGGTAGCCGCGCTCTCGCAGGTGGTCCTTGGCCCACACGACGTAGTCGCTGCGCGCGCCGGGGCGGACGGTCGGGTACGTCGGCGGGGAGGCCCGCAGCGCGGTCGGCGTCACCGCGCGCGCGATCGCCCGCCACCCGCTCGTGACGGCCGAGTCCCAGCTCCACCAGCTCAGGCCGGCGACGCCGTAGGCGAGCGCGATGCGGCGGAAGTCGGTGATCTCCTTCGCCGTCGGCCGCTGGTAGAGCTGGCCGATCGGCGCCAGCGGCCGCCGGTAGACGAGGTTCGTCGCGACGGTGCGGGCGATCGCCGCCGACGGCGAGTGGCCGATGTCCTTCCAGTAGATCTGCGGCATGTTCACCGTCGCCGCGCCCTCGCCGAGGAAGACCGAGTACGGCATGAGCGGGTGCAGGTCGACGTACGGGAACGACGTGAACCCGAGCGGGAAGTCGTCGCCGATCAGCCGCCGCAGCGTGCGGACGTACGTGCGCGCCTGGGCGTAGCGGCCCTCGAGCTCGGCCTCGGCGTCGATGACGAAGCAGTCCGCGCCGGCGGCCTTCGCGGTCGCGCCGGCCCGCGCCTGGGCGGCCGCGTGCGTGCTCTCGAGGCGCTGGTAGCCGCAGACGGTGAAGCCCTCGGCCTTCAGCGCGGAGACGAGCTCGGGCGAGAACTGGCTCCACGGGGTGCGGCCGTGGGCGGCCTTGATGATGAGCGTGTCGACGCCGAAGGCGCGCGCCCGGGCGGCGATGCCGGCCGGGTCGCCGCCGGCGGCCCTGGGGACCTGCCAGATCCACATGCCGTGGCCGCGGAAGGCCGGGTGGACGTCGTCGACGTCGTCGAGGACCTGGGCGGTGGCGGCGGCCGGCGCCGCGACGAGCGCGATCGCGCAGGCGAGGATGGCGAGAGGCGAGGTGATCCGCACGGCGACCTGAACACGGTTCGCGGCGCGAAGGTGCGCTCCTGCCGCGCCGTTCGTCCAGCCGCAGCACAACTTTCAGGTTCCGCTCAGGTTCCGGTACCTACCCTGGCCGCCATGCTCCGCCGGATCGCCACCCTCACCGCCCTCCTGGGCGCGGTCGCCCCCGCCGCCGCGCAGGCCGCGCCGTTCACCGACCGGGTGGTGCCCGCCGGCGCCCCGGCCGCCCGCGCCGCGCAGGCCGGGCCGTCGACGACGGTGCCGCTCGCCGGCGGCGGCGCGATCCGGGTCGAGTTCACGCCGCTCGTCGGCGCCCAGCCCGCGCTCGCGCAGAGCTACGTCGCCTTCCTCGACTCGCTGCCGCACGGCGACGAGCTGGCGCGGCTGCGGATGCGGATCGCCGACCCGCGCGAGATGGCGCGCCTGTGCGGCGGCTCCGAGGGCGACGGGATCCTCGCCTGCTACGGCGCCGGCCGCCAGGAGATGATCGTCCCGTCGACCGGCCTGGACGCCCGCACCCAGGACGGCGGCTACACGGTCCGCTACGTGCTCACCCACGAGTACGGCCACCACATCGCGGCGAACCGGCGCAACGACGAGTTCGACGGCGGCGCGCTCGACTACGGCCCCAAGCGCTGGGCCTCCTACGAGATGGTCTGCAACCAGGCGCTGCAGCGGCGGCTGTTCCCCGGCGACGAGGCCGACCGCTACCGCTCCAATCCGGGCGAGGGCTGGGCCGAGGTCTACGCGCGGCTGACGTTCCCCGAGCAGCCGTGGACGTTCACGCCGCTGCTCGTTCCCGACGCGGGCGCGCTCGAGGCCGCCCGCCTCGACGTCCTGCGGCCGTGGACGCGCAACCGGACGGTCACGTTCACGATGTCGGCGGGGCGCGACGTCCAGTCGTTCCAGGTCCCGCTCACGCTCGACGGACGCGTGCGGGCGACGATCACCGGCCCGCACGGGTCGGAGGTCGGCATCCGGGTGCGCTCCTCCGACCAGGTGATCCGCAGCGAGACGCGCGCCCGCAAGGGCCCGCGCGACGTGTGGCGCATCGCCGCCGGCTGCCGCGAGGAGCCGACCGAGATGCTGACGTTCACCGCGGTCCGCCGCGGCGGGGCCGACGGCCCGGTGACGCTGCGGGTCTCCTACCCGGGCTGAGTCAGCGGATCCGCAGCACGGCCGCGCCCTCGAAGCGCCCGTGGCGCAGGTCGTCGAGCGCCTCGTTGGCCCACTCCAGCGGGTACGGGGTGACGGTCGTGCGCAGCGGCACCCGCGGCGCGAGCGCGAGCAGCTCCTCGCCGTCGCGGCGGGTGAGGTTGGCGACCGAGCGGATCTCGCGCTCCAGCCACAGGTCCTCGTAGGGGAACGACGGGATGTCGCTCATGTGGATGCCGGCGCAGACGACGACCCCGCCGCGCTCGAGCGCGCGCAGCGCCGTCGTGACGAGCGGGCCGGCCGGGGCGAAGATCAGCGCGGCGTCGAGCGGCTCGGGCGGCGGCTCGTCGCTGCCGCCGGCCCACTCGGCGCCGAGCGAGCGGGCGAACGCCTGGCCCTCGGCGTCGCCGGGGCGGGTGAAGGCGAAGACGCGCCGCCCCTGCCAGACGGCGACCTGGCAGAGCAGGTGCGCGGAGGCGCCGAACCCGTAGAGGCCGACCCGCTCGGCGTCGCCGGCCATGCGCAGGGCGCGGTAGCCGATCAGCCCCGCGCACAGCAGCGGCGCGACGTGGAGGTCGTCGAGCCCCTCGGGCAGCGCGAAGCAGAAGCGGGCGTCGGCGACGGCCCGCTCGGCGAACCCGCCGTCGATGTCGCGGCCGGTGAAGCGCGCCTGCGGGCAGAGGTTCTCGCGCCCGCCCCTGCAGAAGCGGCAGGTGCCGTCGGTCCAGCCCAGCCAGGGGACGCCGACGCGGGTGCCCGGCTCGAACCCGTCGCCGGCCACGACCCGCCCGACGATCTGGTGGCCGGGGACGACGGGCGGGTCGGGGACGTCGACCTCGCCGTCGAGGAGGTGCAGGTCGGTGCGGCAGACGCCGCAGGCGTGGACGTCGAGCAGCACCTGCCCGGGGCGCGGCTCGGGGTCCGGCAGGTCCGCGAGGCGCAGCGGCCGGCCGGGCGCGTCGAGCACCATCGCCCTCATCCGAGCTCCAGGGTCGTGACGCCGAACACGAGACCGCGATCGTACGCGGGCGGCCGCGACCTGTGCATCCGGGCCGTGCGGAACACCGGGGCCATCCCGCGCCGGCGGACGAGCGCGGTCCCGGCGGCGTTCGCCTCGGGCACGTCGACCCAGTGCGGGCCGTCGAGGCCGGCGACGAGCGCGTCGAGGAGCGCCTCCGCCCCGGCGGCGTCGTGGCGGCCCGGGTTCCATCCCTCGGCGGCCGCCCAGTCGAGCGCGAGCTCGAGCTCCGACGGCCGCATGGCGCGGATCTCCATGGGGTCATTCTGTGACCCACGTCACACAGACCGCAACTCCGGGCGCCCGGATCGGTTCCGTTCGGCATGCCCACCATCAGATCGATGCTGCTGAGCGCCGGGGTGGCGCTCGCCGCGCTGTCGCTTCCCGCCGGCGCGTCCGCGGTCAACGTGACGGTCGGACTCGGCGACCAGAACGCCTCGATGTTCGACCAGCAGCCGTTCAAGGACCTCGGCCTCAAGCGCGTCCGCTACTTCATCCACTGGGACGCCGCCAAGGACCCGTACCAGCTCCAGCAGGCCGACGTGTTCGTCGACACGGCCCGCCGCAACGGCGTCAAGGTCTTCATGACCCCGTCGACGAACGACCTGCGCTCCAAGAAGGCGAAGCTGCCGTCGGTGAGCCAGTACAAGCGCCAGGTCGGCAAGCTCGTCCGCCGCTATCGCGCGATGGGCGTCGAGGAGTGGGGCGTCTGGAACGAGGCGAACCACACGACCCAGCCGACGTACCGCTCGCCGAAGCGGGCCGCGCAGTTCTTCCAGGCGATGTACCAGCTCTGCAAGGGCTGCAAGATCGTCGCGCTGGACGTCCTCGACCAGACGAACCCGGCCGTCGGCGGCTACATCGCGAAGTTCTACCAGTCGCTGAACAGCACCTGGCGCAAGCGCGCGAACATCGTCGGCATCCACAACTACTCCGACGTGAACCGCAAGCGCGCGAAGGGCACGCTCGACGCGTTCCGCACGACCCGCCGCTACAACAGCCGCGCGAAGTTCTGGCTGACCGAGACGGGCGGCCTCGTGAACTTCGGCCGCGCGTGGCCGTGCAACGAGCAGCGGGCGGCGAACCGGATCACGTACATGTTCAAGTTCGCCAAGAAGTACGACCGCTACATCGATCGCCTCTACGCGTACGCGTACTGGGGCGACGACTGCCAGGGGTTCGACGCGGGCCTCGTGAACGCGGACGGCTCGATCCGTCCGGGCTACAACGCGTTCAAGAAGGGCCTGCGCGGCTTCAAGAAGTAGACCCGGTGGGCTGGGCGGGCGCCGCGGACGCGCCCGCCCCCGTCGAGGCCGGCCGCCGCGGCGCGCGTCAGCGCGGCGGCCGGCGCTCGTCCAGCTCGAACTGCTCGTCGCCGATCACGACGACGACGCCCTCGCCCTCGCGGGCGGAGAGCACGAGCTCGGTGCCGTCGGTCGTCGGCGGCCAGGCGAGCGCGACGCTGGGCGGGCCGAAGGCCCGTGACAGCGCGAGCACGCCGGCGGCGACGTGCTCGAGCCCGCCGAGCGGGCCGCTCACCTCGCCGCGCTCGGCGTCGACCGCGAACGGCGGCAGGCGCCGGACCTCCACGCCGATCCCGACCGGCCGCGCGCCCGCGACGTCGAGCGCCACCGGGTCGTCGTCGGGGCCGCGGCGGACGGCGACCGCGCCGTCCGCGTCGCAGGTGACGATCCCGCCGGCCACCGCGGCGGCCGCCTGCACGGCGCCGCTGGCGGCGACGTAGGCCCGCAGGGTCGCGCCGACCTGCTCGAGCTCCATGGGCGGAGGCTAGACCGCCGCGGCCGGGCGCGCTGCGACAATCCGGCGGCGTGGAGGGGGCGACGACGAGCCGGGCCGGGATCCTCGAGCCGCAGGCCGGGCTGCAGCGCTTCTCGCTGCAGCGGCGCCGCCCGTCGCCCGACCTCGCCGGGTACGTCGAGCGCCACTGGATCGTGCGCTGGGACCTGCGCGGCAGCCCGCCGTTCGAGCAGGAGATCCTGCCGCACCCGTGCGTGAACCTCGTCGCCGAGCCGGGGCGCGTCGCCGTCCACGGGATCCCGACGGCGCGCTCGGCCCACCGGCTCGAGGGCGCCGGGGCCGCGGTCGGGACGAAGTTCCGACAGGGCGGCTTCTCCGCCTTCGCGGGCGTCCCGGCCCGCGCGCTGCGCGGCCGGGCGGTGGCGCTCGGCGCGCTGTTCGGCGCCGACGGGGAGCGGCTCGAGCGCGAGCTGGCGGCCTGCGCGGGCGACCCGGCGGCCCACATCGCCGCCGTCGAGGCGTTCCTGCGCGAGCGGCTGCCGCCGCCCGACCCGGCGTTCGCGCTCGTGAAGGCGGTCGTGGCCGACATGCTCACCGCGCCCGAGCGCACGACCGTCGCGCAGCTCGCCGCCCGCCACGGCGTGTCGACGCGGACGCTGCAGCGGCGCTTCGCGCAGCTCGTCGGGGTGTCGCCGAAGTGGGTCCTGCAGCGCTACCGGATCCACGTCGCCGCCGAGCGGATCGCCGCCGGCGAGGTGACCGACCAGGCGGCGCTCGCCCTCGAGCTCGGCTTCGCCGACCAGGCCCACTTCACGCGCGCGTTCACGACCCAGGTCGGCCGCGCGCCGGGCGCCTACGCGCGGGCCTGCGCGGCGGCGCGGGCGGCGTAGCGCGCCCGGCGGGCGCCTACGTCCACCAGCCGGGGAGCATCTCGCCGTCGCCCTCGACGTGCGTGCCGAACGCGAGCACGACCATGCCGTCCGGGCCGGCCTCGAGCTCGCGCACCACCTCGGGCGCGACGCGCACGACGTCCATCGGGCGCAGGTCGACGATCTCGTCGTCGAGCTTGATCCGGCCGCCGCCCTCGAGGACGACGTAGAGCTCCTCGACCTCGCCGTGGCGGTGGCCGAAGCCGGGCCGCGCGTTCGGGCGGATGCGGTAGAGCGCCGAGCCGATCGTCTTCGCGCCGATCTCGTCGCGCAGGAAGCGGGTCTCGCCGAACGCCTCCATCCCGAACTTCGGGGCCGAGTCGGCGACGTCGTCGAAGTTCTTGCGTGCCCAGGTGTCGGTCATGGCCCCGACCCTAGAGGCCCCCGCCGGGCCGGTCTTGCACGAACCCGTCAGCGCACGTAACCGGGCGCGCGGCCGCGCGTCGCCGCCGGCAGCGGGATCGCGCCGGCCCGGTAGTAGGCCCGCACCCGGGCGCGGAAGTAGCCGCCGTCGTCGTCGGCGCTCAGCGACGGGCGCGTGCGGGTGCCGCTCGGCGGCGGGTTCGTCACGCCGTCGCGCGCCGCGTCGCACGCGCACGTCCCCTCGTCCTGGCCGGAGCCGAACAGCAGCGCGACGACCCCGGCCCGCACCCAGCGGCGCAGGTGGGCGCGGTGGCCGCCGCCGAGCAGCCACTGGACGCGGTTGTCGGCGTAGTGGTGGGGCGTGTCGTCGATCGCCCGGTACAGCGTGTTGCCGAGCGGGATCTGCCAGACCACGATCGGCAGGCGGGTCGCCCGGTGCAGGCGGCCGATGTAGCGCGTGTAGCGGCGGAAGTCCGCGTCGTCCCACCACACGTCGGCGGGGTCGCGCCCGTCGCGCTTGACCGCGTAGGCGCTGTCGCGGTCGGCCACCTCGGTGAAGAGGACGTCCCACGACGTGCGCAGCGAGCGCAGGAACCGCACCGACCGGCCCGCGAGCGCGTCGACGGAGGCGTCGTCCTCGTTGGAGATCGCGATGTCCTTGCCGGTCCCCCAGATCGACACCGGGTAGGCGAGGCGCACCTTCGGCGCGAGCCGGTCGCGCAGCCGCTTCACCGCCCGGGCGACCCCGGCGGCGGTGTCGGGCAGGCCGGCGAGCTCGGGCAGCCCGGTCGCCGCGACCTTCGCCGGGACGCCGGCGGCGTCGTCGCCGCCGGTCTGCTGGACGTAGCCCCACAGGTCGGGCTCGACCTGGAGGACGGCGGCCTGGCCGGTCGCGCCCGCCCGCTCGAAGAACAGCCGCAGGCCCTCGAACCAGGCGCGCATCGTCGCGCGGTCGGCGAGGTTCTCGACGATCGCCTGGCGCTCGTCGGAACGCGACGCGCCCGGGCGGCTCTGGCGCAGCATGTAGTAGCTGAACACCGGCACCATCCCGGCGGCGACCGAGTCCTCGACGAACCCGGTGACGAAGCTCCCCGAGCCGGTCGCCCACGTCGTCCACCCGCCGCCGGTGTTCACGCCGCCGGCGAGGTAGTGGTAGCGCAGCCCGAACGGGGCGCTCGCGCGCAGCGCGGCGGCGCCGCCCTCGTCGTCCTCCATGCCGATCTGCAGCGTCGTGGCGGGCCACGGCAGGCGGGCGTGCGCCGGGGTCGCGACCGGCGACAGGAGCGCGAGCAGGCAGGCGACGACGACGAACCGGGCCATCCCGCCACCAGTATCGGGCGCACCTGAACCGAGCCTGAACGCGGAGGCGCCGGGCTCGACTACCCGGCCTCCCGCGCGACGGTCGGGCCGACGGTCGCCCCGGGCGCGTGCTCGGCGCACGGCACGTCGCGACGCGGGTTCTCGATCCCGGCCGCGCTGAGCAGCCCGCCGAGCGCGACGAGCCCGGCGGTGACGAGCATCGCGAGGTGGAACGCGGCGGTCGCGCCGGCGACGCCGGCGGTGGCGAACGACGGGTCGCCCCCGCCGAGCCGGGCGGCGACGAGCGCGCCGATCGCCGCGACCGCGAGCAGCGACCCGATCCGCGCGACGGCGTTGTTGATCGCCGAGGCCATGCCCGCGTGGCGCTCCTCGACGCCGCCGAGCACCGCGGCGGTGAGCGGGGCGACGGTGAGCGACAGGCCGAGCCCGAACAGGAGGACGGCGGGCAGGACGTCGGCCAGGTAGCGGCCCTCGGCGTCGATGCGGGCGAAGAGGGCGATCCCGGCGCCGGCGACGACCGGCCCCGCGCCCATGAACGCGCGCGGCCCGACGCGGTCGGCGAGCGCGCCGAAGCGCCGCGACAGCGCGAGCATGAGCAGCGTCACCGGCATCGACGCGAGCCCGGCCTCGAGCGCGTCGTAGCCGGCGACCTGCTGGAGGTAGAGGACGAGGAAGAACGGGACGGCGCCGAGCCCGCCGTAGACGGCGAGCGTCGCCGCGTTGCCGACGGCGAAGTTGCGCTCGCGGAAGAGGCCGAGCGGCAGCATCGGCTCGCGGGCCCGCCGCTCGACGGCGGCGAACGCGGCCAGGAGCGCGAGCCCGCCCAGGAGCGTGGCGAGGATGAGCGGGTCGCCCCATCCGCGCGAGGGCTGCTCGATGAGGGCGAACACCGGCCCGGCGAGGCCGAGCGTGCCCAGCAGCGCGCCGGCCAGGTCGACGCGGCCGGCCCCGCCGGCGCCGGGCTCGGGGTCGAGGCGCGCGACGACGGCGAGCGCGGCGACGACGGGCACGACGTTGATCGCGAAGATCCAGCGCCAGGAGACCGCGTCGACGAGGACGCCGCCGACGAGCGGCCCGACGATCATCGCGATCCCCGACCAGGCCGTCCACGACCCGATCGCCGCGCCGCGCGCGTCGGGCGGGAAGCGGGCGACGATGAGCCCGAGCGTGTTCGGCACGAGCAGCGCGCCGGCCGCACCCTGGAGCGCGCGGGCGGCGACGAGCGTCTCGACCGTCGGGGCGATCGCGCACAGCACCGACGTCGCGCCGAACGCGAGCAGCCCGGCGGCGAACATCGCCCGCCGCCCGTAGCGGTCGCCGAGCGAGCCGCCGACGAGGAGGAGCGCGCCGAGCGTGAGCAGGTAGGCGCCGCTCAGCCACTGCTGGCCGGCGAGGCCGCCGCCGAGGTCGCCGGAGATCGCCGGCAGGGCGACGTTCACGACCGTCGCGTCGACGAACACGGTGATCGAGCCCAGGACCGCGGCGACGATCGTGAGCCGGGCCTGGCCGGGCGTCATCCATTCAGCCTACGCCTCTTCGGATATCTCAGTGGACTCCGCGCAGATCCCGCGCTACCATGCACAAGCAAAGGTTCACAACCTCAACAGTTTGGAAGAACCAGTGCCCGAACCGACCACCACGCTCCTGCTCGTCCCGCTGGAGGACACCGTCGTCTTCCCGACCATGGACGTGACCCTGCCGGTGGACGTCGGCGACGAGGAGCGTGTGCTCCTCGTGCCGCGCCACGAGGGCAGCTTCGCGTCGGTCGGGACGATCGCCCGGGTCGCCGAGCGCGTCCGCCTCCCCGGCGGGCTGCGCGGCGCCTCGCTGGAGGGCGTCGCCCGCGGCATCGCCGGCGCCGCCCACGCCGACGCGCGCGGCCGCCTGCGCGTCGAGGTGACCGAGGCCCACGACGAGGTCCCCGTCGACGGGCGCACGCGCGAGCTCGAGCGCGAGCTGCGCGCCGTCTACGACGAGATCCTCGAGCTGCGCGGCGACGACGGCCGCGTCGCCTCGTTCCTGCGCGCGATCACCGAGCCCGGCGCGCTCGCCGACGCCTCCGGCTACGCGCCCGACCTGACCTTCGACGACAAGGTCAGGCTGCTGGAGACGATCGACGTCACCGAGCGCCTCGAGCTGGCGCTGAGCCTCCAGCGCGAGCGCCTGGCCGAGCTCCAGGTCCGCCGCCGCATCCGCGAGGACGTCGAGTCCGGCGCCCAGAAGCAGCAGCGCGAGTACTTCCTGCGCCGCCAGCTGGAGTCGATCCGCAAGGAGCTCGGCGAGGACGACGGCTCGGTCGTCGACGAGTACCGGGCCAAGATCGAGGAGGCCGGCATGCCCGACGCCGTGCGCGAGCAGGCCGAGCGCGAGCTGGCCCGCTACGAGCGCATCGGCGACCAGTCGGCCGAGTCGCAGACGATCCGCACCTACCTCGACTGGCTCATCGCCGTCCCGTGGAGCAGGCGCTCCGAGGAGCGGCTCGACCCGGTCCACACGCGCGAGGTGCTCGACGCCGACCACGCCGGGCTCGAGGACGTCAAGGACCGCATCGTTGAGTACGTCGCCGTGCGCAAGCTGCGCCGGGAGCGGGGCATCGACCGCGACGTCGCCGGGGAGGAGGAGCGTGCGGCGACCGGACGGCGAACCGCCGACTCCGGGGCGATCCTCACGCTCATCGGCCCGCCCGGCACCGGCAAGACGAGCATCGGCGAGTCGATCGCCCGCGCGATGGGCCGCGAGTTCGTGCGGATGTCGCTCGGCGGCGTCCGCGACGAGGCCGAGATCCGCGGCCACCGGCGCACCTACATCGGCGCGCTGCCCGGCCGCCTCGTCCGCGCCCTGCGCGACGCCGGCACGATGAACCCGGTGATCCTCCTGGACGAGGTCGACAAGGTCGGCGCCGACTGGCGCGGCGACCCGAGCGCGGCCCTGCTCGAGGTGCTCGACCCGGCGCAGAACTCGACGTTCCGCGACCACTACCTCGACGTCGAGCTCGACCTGTCGCAGGTCGTCTTCATCGCCACCGCGAACACGTCGGAGACGATCCCCGGCCCGCTCCTGGACCGCATGGAGGTCATCCGCTTCGACGGCTACACGGTGGCCGAGAAGACGGCGATCGCCCGCGGCTACCTGTGGCCGCGCCAGCGCGACCGCAACGGCCTGCGCGAGGACGAGGTCGAGATCGCCGACGAGGTCCTCGAGCTGATCGTGCGCGAGTACACGCGGGAGGCCGGCGTCCGCCAGCTCGAGCGCGAGCTGGGCACGATCCTGCGCAAGACCGCGACGAAGATCGCCGCGGGCGAGGCGCAGGCGCCGGTGACGATCGACGTCGACGCGGTCCGCGAGGCGCTCGGCCGCCAGAAGGTCTTCCAGGAGGCGGCGATCCGCACCGCGGTGCCCGGCGTGGCGACCGGCCTGGCCGTGACCGGCACCGGCGGCGACGTCCTCTTCGTCGAGGCGACCTCGATGGAGGGCAAGGACGGCCTGACGCTGACCGGCCAGCTCGGCGACGTCATGAAGGAGTCGGCCCGGATCGCGCTCAGCTACGTGCGCGGCCACGCGCAGGAGCTGGGCATCGACCGCCACGCCTTCGAGGACCGCGAGTTCCACGTCCACGTGCCGGCCGGGGCGATCCCGAAGGACGGCCCGTCGGCGGGCATCACGATGGTGACCGCGCTCGCGTCGCTGCTGACCGGCCGCCCGGTGAGGCACACGGTGGGCATGACCGGCGAGGTCACGCTCCAGGGCCGGGTCCTGCCGATCGGCGGGGTCAAGCAGAAGGTGCTCGCCGCGCACGCGGCCGGGCTCACCGACGTGATCCTGCCCGAGCGCAACCGCCAGGACCTCGACGACGTGCCCGAGGACGTGCGCGAGCAGATGACGTTCCACCCGGTGATGTCGATCGACGAGGTGCTCGAGGTCGCGCTCGAGCCCGTGCCGGTCGCCCACCGCGGCTGAGCGCTCCCGCGACCGCTCCCCCCAACCTCCTGTCGCGGGAGGCGGCGGCCGGGGCCCGAGGGCCCCGGC
>JADGIB010000316.1 GCA_019683665.1 Solirubrobacteraceae bacterium | reverse complement strand
CGACGTCCAGATGCCGCCCGGCCACGAGGACGACGGGCTGCGCGCCGCGCTCGAGCTGCGCCGCACCCACCCCGACATCGGCGTGCTCGTCCTCTCGCAGTACTACGAGCAGCAGTACGCGCTCGACCTCATCGGCGACCGGGCGCAGGGCGTCGGCTACCTGCTCAAGGAGCGCGTCGGCGACGTGTCGGCCTTCATCGACGCCGTCGAGCGCGTCGCCGCCGGCGGCAGCGCGCTCGACCCGGAGGTCGTCGGGCGGATGCTCGGGCGCCGGCGGCCCCGCGGCCCGCGCGACCCGCTCAGCGCGCGCGAGCGCGACGTGCTCGCCGCGATGGCCGAGGGGAAGTCGAACCGCGGGATCGCCGAGGAGCTGGCCGTCACCCAGGCGGCCGTCGAGAAGCACGTGACGAGCATCTTCCAGAAGCTCGGCCTCGACAACAGCCCGACCGAGCACCGGCGGGTCCAGGCCGTGCTCACGTACGTGCGCGAGTCGCAGTCGCGCTGAGCGCGCGCGATCGTTGCGCGGCGCGCAACGCAACGCCGCGCGCCGCGGAGTTGATCCGCGGGGGCCGCACGCCGTAGCGTCCGCGCGCGAGAACACGGATCCCCGATCGCCCCGCGGGGAGGAGGAGAGACCCATGACGAGCATCGGCATCGTCGGCGCAGGCGTCGCCGGGCTGCACCTCGGGTTGCTGCTGCGGCAGCACGACGTCCCGGTCACGATCTACACCGACAAGACCGCCGACCAGGTCGCCGGCGGGCGGTTGCTGAACACCGTCGCCCACCACCACCACACGCTCGAGCGCGAGCGGGCGCTCGGCGTCCACCACTGGGACGCGAGCGAGTACGGCTACGTCTGCCACCAGCACTCGATCGTCGGCACGCCGGAGCCGCTGCGCTTCCGCGGCGACTTCGACCACCCGTCGTCGATCATCGACTACCGCCTCTACCTGCCGCGGCTCATGGCCGACTACGAGGAGCGCGGCGGCGAGCTCGTCGTCGGGCCCGTCGACCTGGACGAGATCGACCGGCTCGGGCGCCGCCACGACCTCATGGTCATCGCCGCCGGCCGCGGCCCGATCGCCGAGATGTTCCCGCGGCGGGCCGACAAGTCGCCCTACGACCGCCCGCAGCGGCGCCTCTCGGCCGGCATCTACCAGGGCATCGCCTACAGCGAGCCGAAGGGCGTCGGCGTCCACATGTCGCTCGGCCACGGCGAGCTGCTCGAGCTGCCGATCTACTCCAAGCAGGGGTTCGCGACCGCGCTGCTGTTCGAGAACATCCCCGGCGGGGAGCTCGAGCGGCTCGTCGACCTGCGCTACGAGGACGACCCGGCCGCCTACGACCGCACCGTCCTCGAGCTCGTCGAGCGCCACTACCCGGCCCTCTACGAGCGCATCGACGTCGACGCGTTCGGCCTCCAGGGCCCCGACGACCTCATCCAGGGCGCGCTCACGCCGATCGTCCGCGAGGACTACGTCCGCCTGCCCTGCGGCACGTACGCGATCGCCGTCGGCGACGTCCACTGCGTCGTCGACCCGGTCAACGGGCAGGGCGCGAACTCCGCCTCGTACTCGGCCTGGGTCATCGGGCAGGCGATCCTCGACGACTACGGCTTCGACGAGCAGTTCTGCCGGCGGGTCGCGCGCGAGCGCGAGGCGTTCGTCCACGGCGTCTCGGACTGGACGAACCTCGTCCTCAACCCGCAGCCGCACATGGTCGAGGTGCTCATGACGATGGCGCAGAGCAAGGCGCTCTGCGACGAGTACACGCGCAACTTCAACCGTCCCGACCGTCAGTGGCAGGCGGTCGCGACCCCCGAGCGGGCCGCGGCCTTCATCGCCCGCCACGCCACCGACCGCGACGTCGCGGTCGCCTGAGAGGATCCGCCGATGCACAAGATCCTGGTGTTGTACCCGCCGCCGCCCGACCCGGAGGCGTTCCGCACCTACTACGAGACCAAGCACATCCCGCTGGCGGCGAAGCTGCCGGGGATGCGCTCCTACAGCTACGCCTTCGACGCCGCCGCGCCGGGGGGCGGGGAGAGCCCGTACTTCTGCGTCTTCGAGGCGGTGTTCGACGACGCCGAGGCCGCGGGGGCGGCGATGAGCGGCCCGGAGGGCCAGGCGGTCGCCGCCGACGTCGCCAACTACGCCGCCGAGGCGCCGCCGACGATCATCTCGTTCGACATCGCCGGCAGCGGCTGAGCCGCGCCGCGCCCTAGACCTGCCAGCCGCCGTCCGAGTGCCAGCGGGCGGCGGCGAGGGCGCGGTCGAGCTGGCGCAGCGCGGCCGGCAGCCGCGTCGCCAGCTCCCGCCCGGCCTCGGTCAGCTCGACGGTGCGGCTCGTGCGCTCGAACAGGACGACGCCGAGCTCGGCCTCGACCGCGCGCACCCGGCGGCTGAGCGCCGACGCGCTGATGCCGAGCCGGGCGGCGGCCCGGCCGAAGTGGAGCTCCTCGGCGAGGACGACGACGGATCGCAGGTCGCGCAGCTCGGGCACGCCGCGACCCTACCTCCGCCGGCGGCCTGCGCGCCGCTGCGGGCGCCGCGGCGAGAGCCGCGACCACACGACGACGGTCGCGCCCTGCGGCAGCTGCTCAGCCGCCCGCCCGCGGTCAGACGGCCTCGCCGTCGACCAGGTGCTTGAAGAAGACGGCCCGGCGCCCGCCGGTCGGGCCGACGAACGTCGCCGTCGACGCGAACGCGACGAAGTTCGCCCGGGCGCTCGTCACGACCGCGGCGATCGGGCTGGACGCCGGCGCGTGGGCGAGGTCGTCGATGTTGCCGGTGTGGTTGTTGCGGTAGTAGAGGTCGGAGCCGCCGCCGCGGTGGTTGACGAACACGACGATGCCGCGGGTGCCCGCGTACGCGGTGATCCCGCCGTTGACGCTGTCGCCGCCGAGGCTCGCGCCGCCGCGCCGCGTGGCCGAGATGAGGTCGGTGCCGCGCGGCCCGCCGCCGCCGCGCATCAGCCGCATGTAGACGTCGCGCCCCGGGTTGCGGTCGTTGCGGGCCAGGCGCGCGGCCGTGTCGAAGCTGACCGCCCACGTGCCCGAGTCGTCGTCGCCGACGGTCGGGTTCGCGCCCGGGCCGACGCGGTCGGTGCGGCCCCGGCGCCGGATGAGGACGTCCCCGCCGCGCACCCATGCGACGGCCGTCCCGTCGAGCGAGACGTCCGGGCCGGACCCCGCCGCGATCCGCTTCGGGGCGCCGCCGGCCACCCGGGCGCGGTGGATCGCGCCGCCGGCCTCGAAGACGACGGTCCGGCAGGCGCCGTCGATCGACGGGTTCGTCGCCGGCAGGGCGACCCCGCGCGAGACGAGCCGCGTGCGGCCGCGGCGCAGGTCGCGGACGAAGACGTCGGGCACCGGGTCGCCGTCGCCGGGCGCGAGGTTCGTCGCGGTCGACTGGAAGGCGACGCAGCGCGGGCGGTGGCGGGTCGAGCCGTCCAGCGACGGGTTCGTCGAGTCCCCGTCGGCCTGCGCGCCGGCGCTCGACACGCTCGCGCGCACGAGCCGGCCGCCGCCCGGGTCGGCGAGCCGCAGGCCGGCCGCGCCCCGCGGGCGGGCCCAGACGAAGACGTCGGCGCGCCCGTTCGTGTCGCCGCCGACGAGGTTCGTCGCCGTCGAGTCGAACGCCGCGTAGCGGGTGCGGCGGTTGTCGCCCGAGACGGCCGGGTTCGCCGCCTCCCCGTCGGGGGCGACGGGCCCGGGGGCGACGGAGATCGCCAGCGGCTCGGTGCCGAAGATCGCGGCGGGCGCGGCGGGGGCGAGCAGCGCCGTCCCGGCG
>JADGIB010000315.1 GCA_019683665.1 Solirubrobacteraceae bacterium | reverse complement strand
CCGCCCCCGGCCTCGCCGGCCCCCCCGGGGGGCGCGGGGGGGGCCCCGGGGGGGCGGGGCGGGCAGGTCGGGCGCCGGCCGGTCCGTGGCCGCGACGGCCGGCATCAGTTCTTGAGGTACTCCCGGCGCACCTTGCGGATGAGCGAGGCCGGGTCGGAGGTGGCCTGGAGCAGGAGGTCGCCGGTCTCGACGTAGACCCGCCCGTTGCGCGCCGCCTTCGTCTTGCGCCACGGCGCGAAGTTCCGGTAGTAGCGGGCGATCGCCGGGACCTCGTCGGCGGCGCCGTGCGGGACGACGATGATGACGTCCGGGTTCATCCGCACGACGGCCTCGTTGCTGAGGTTGCCGACGAGCGCGCCCTCGCTCGTGCGGCCGATCGGCTTGATGCTCTTCGTGACGAGCACGCCGCCGGCGGCCTCGATGATGTCGCCGCCCCACGAGCTGCCGAGCATCGCGAGCGTGTACTGGGCCAGGCCCAGGACGAGGAGGACGCGCGGGCGCTTGCGGATGCCCCGCGACGCGGCCCGGTAGGCGCGCTGCACGCGGTTGGCGAGCGCGGCGCCCTCCGCCTCCTTGCCGACGATCTTGGCGATCTTGCGGATCCCGATCGGCACGGTCCCGAGCCGCTGCGGGTCGAGCGAGTCGTAGACCCTGATCCCGAGGTTCTGGATCTTCGGGGTGCCCGCTCGCCAGACCGGCCCGGAGAAGACGGTGTCGGGCCGCAGCGCGACGAGCTGCTCGAGGTTCGGCCCGTTCGGGTGCGACATCGCCAGGCGCGGCACGCCCTTGAGCCGCGGGTCGAGCTTCTCCTCGGTCGAGGCGGGCTCGGCCACGGCGACCGGCTTCACGCCGAGCTGCGTGAGGATGTTCGCGGTGAAGGGGGTCAGCGCGACGACGCGCCCGGGGTCCTGGGCGCGGGCGGGCGCGGCGGCCGCCAGGACGGCGGCGACGAGCGCGATCGTCAGGACGGCGAGGGTGCGGGCACGCGCCGGACCGCGGCGCGCTGACGGCATCGGGACGGTCACGCCCGCCATGGTAGGGGATTCGTTAGGGACACCTAAGGTTCAGGCGGGGTCGGGCGTGCGAGGCCCGGGCGGGGCGAGGACGTCGGGCGCGGGGCCTACGGTTCGGTGGACGATGGCGCGACCGACCACGATCCACGTCTGCTCGGCGTGCGGCCACCAGGAGGTCCGCTGGCAGGGGCGCTGCCCCGGCTGCGGCGAGTGGAACACGCTCGTCGAGGAGCGCGCCCCGGCGGCCGCCGGCGGGGCGGGCGGCCGGGCGCGCGGCGGCGCCGGCGCCCGCGCGGCGGCCCGGGCGGTCCGGCCGCAGCGGCTGCGCGACGTCGAGACCCCGCGCCTGTCGCGGCTGTCGACCGGGATCGGCGAGTTCGACCGCGTCCTCGGCGGCGGCCTCGTCCCCGGGTCGCTCGTCCTGCTCGGCGGGTCCCCGGGCATCGGCAAGTCGACGCTCACCGGCATGGCGATGGGGAACCTGGCCGGCGCCGGGCACCGGACGCTCTACGTCTCCGGCGAGGAGTCGGCCGCCCAGGTGAAGCTGCGCGCGGCCCGGCTGCCGGGCGCGGCGCTCGACGTGCCGGTCCTGGCTGAGACCGACCTCGAGACGGTGGTCGCCACGATCCTGGCCGAGCGCCCCGAGGTGTGCGTCATCGACTCCGTCCAGACGCTCTACGCGGCGGAGCTGACCGGCGCGCCCGGCTCGGTCGGGCAGGTGCGCGAGGTCGCGGGCCGGATCGCGCGGGTGGCCAAGGAGACCGGCACGGCCGTCCTGCTCGTCGGCCACGTGACGAAGGAGGGCGCGCTCGCGGGCCCACGCGTGCTCGAGCACCTCGTCGACGCCGTGCTCCAGTTCGAGGGCGAGCGGGAGCGGACCTACCGGACGCTGCGCGCGCTGAAGAACCGCTTCGGCTCGACGAACGAGGCCGGCGTCTTCGAGATGCGCTCCGGCGGCCTCGTCGAGGTGCTCGACGCGTCGGGCCGCTTCGTGGGCGAGGCGACGCGGGCGCCGGGGTCGGTCGTGCTCGCGTCGATGGAGGGCTCGCGCCCGCTGCTCGTCGAGGTCCAGGCGCTCGTCTCCCCGAGCGAGATCGTCCCGCCGCGGCGGATGGTGAACGGCATCGACCGCAACCGGGTCGCGCTCGTGCTCGCCGTCCTCGCCCGCCACGCCGGGGTGCCGACCGGGTCCTCGGACGTGTTCGTCAACGTCGTCGGCGGCGTGCGGGTCGACGAGCCGGGCGCCGACCTCGCGGTCGCGCTCGCCGTCGCCGGCGCGGTCCGCGGCGCCTCGCTGGGCGGCGACGCGCCGACGCCGCTGGCCTGCTTCGGCGAGCTCGGCCTCACCGGCGAGCTGCGCTCGGTCGCCCACCCCGAGCGGCGCCTGGAGGAGGCGCGCAAGTTCGGGCTGCGGACGGTCATCGCCCCGGAGGGCAGCGGCGACGGCGCGCTCGCGGTCGGGACGCTGCGCGCGGCCCTGCGGGCCGCACTGCCCGCGGGCGCCCGGGCGGACCGGGCGGCGGCCTAGGCGGCGCCGCGTCGCGGCTCGCGGCGGCCCGGATCGGGCATCCTGACGGCATGCGCCGACTCGCCCTGATCCCGGTCCTGCTCGCGGCGGCCGCGCTCGCCCCGGCCGCCGCCGCCCAGACGGCGGCCGCCCCGCCGGCCGCCGCCGCCGTGGCCGAGGCGGCGCAGGCGCTGCGCACCGACGCCGTGTACGTCGCGCCGGGCAACGCCGCCGGGCTCGACGAGGCCGGCGCCGAGCGCGTCCGCGCCGCGGTGCGCGCGAGCGACGTCCCCATCCACGTCGCCGTCTTCGCCCCCGGCGCCGGCGAGCCGCGCCGGCTCGCCGCGAGCCTCTACCGCGCGCTCCGGGCGACCGGCGTCTACGCGGTCATCGCCGGCCCCGAGGGCCGCACGTTCCAGGCCGGCCAGACCGGCGGCACCGGGCTCGACGAGGGCGTCGCGCGCCGGGCCGCGACCGAGGCGCTGCAGGCCGGCGGCGGCCGCGCCGAGGCGATCCTGCTCGACTTCGTCGAGCGCGTCGACGAGGCGCACGCCAACGGCGGGTCGCTCGGCGGCGGCGGCGGGGTGGACGGCCTCGGCCTGCTCGTCGGCGCGATCGCGGTCGGCGGCGGCGTCGGCGCGTTCGCGCTCCTGCGCGCCCGCCGCACCCGGCGCCGGCGGGCCGCGCAGGTCGCCGAGCTGCGGCGGGTCGCCGACGAGGACCTCGTCGCGCTGGGCGAGGACATCCGCGCGCTCGACCTCGACGTCGAGATGCCCGGCGCCGACCCGCGCGCGAAGGCCGACTACGCCCGCGCGCTCGCCGCCCACGAGCGGGCCTCGACCGCCCTGCGGCTGGCCCGCGCCCCCGAGGACCTCGCCCCGATCGCGCAGACGCTCGAGGAGGGCCGCTACGCGATGGAGGCCGCGAAGGCGCGCCTGGCCGGCCACGAGCCGCCCGAGCACCGCCCGCCCTGCTTCTTCGACCCGCGCCACGGGCCGTCCTCGCGCGACGTCGAGTGGGCGCCCGAGCACGGCACGCCGCGGCTCGTGCCCGCCTGCGAGGCCGACGCCCGGCCGTCGAGCGCGGGGAGGCCCCGCACGCCCGCGAGATCGAGCTCGCCGGCGCCGGGCGCGTCCCCTACTGGCAGGCGCCCGCCCACTACGGCCCGTACGCGGGCGGCTTCTTCGGCGGCGGCGCGCTGACCGCCGGGCTCTTCACCGGCCTGCTCGTGGGCTCGGCCTGGGGCGCCCCGGCCGCGTGGGCCGGCGACGGC
>JADGIB010000314.1 GCA_019683665.1 Solirubrobacteraceae bacterium | reverse complement strand
GACCCCGACCCCCGACCCGAAAGGAGAGCCCGACCCGATGAAGCTCCGATTCCTCGCCGGCGCCGCTGCCGCCGCCCTCGCGCTGCCCGCCGCCGCCCAGGCGCACGTCACGCTGCAGCCGAGCACGCCGCAGACGCCCGGTGCGTACACGGTCCTGACGATGCGGGTCCCCAACGAGCGCGACAACGCCTCGACGACGAAGATCCGCCTCGAGGTGCCCGAGGGCATCTACGCGGTCTCGTACAAGCCGGTGCCGGGCTGGCGGATCACGGTGCGCAGGACGCCGATGGCCACCCCGGTCCAGACCGAGGACGGGCCGATCACGCACCGCGTCAGCTCGATCCTGTTCCGCGGCAGCGGCAAGGGCCTGGGCCGCATCCGGCCGGGCCAGTTCCAGGAGTTCGCGCTGTCGCTGCGGCTGCCCGAGACGCCCGGCGCGACGCTCGTCTTCCCGGCGATCCAGACGTACTCGAACGGCGAGGTCGTCCGCTGGACGGGGCCGGCCGGCTCCGCCCTGCCGGCGGCCACGGTGAAGCTGTCGGACGCGGTCGCCCCCGCCCACCACTGATCCCGAGGAGAGAGCCATGAGCATCCGCCCGTTCGTCGCCGCCCTCGCGACCGCCGCCGCGCTCGCGCTGGCGGCGGCCCCCTCGGCCTTCGCCCACGCCGAGGTCGTCAAGCGCTCGCCCGAGCCGGGCGCGGCGGTCTCCAAGAAGCCGAAGAGCGTGTCGATCCGCTTCAGCCAGTCGCTGACGACGGGGCTGATCTCGGTCACGCGCGACGGCCGGCAGGTCGCGACGACCGCGGCCGGGCTCGACCCGCGGCGCAGGTCGGTGCTGCGGGCCGCGTTCGCGCGGCCGCTGCCCGCCGGCACGTACGTCGTGTCGTGGCGGGCGCTGGCGCCGGACGGCCACCGGCAGACCGGCTCGTGGTCGTTCCGCGTGCGCTCGTGACCGCCTGACCCGGGCCGGCGCGCCCCGGGCGCCGCGGGGGCCGCGCCGTCCCCGCCGGGGACGGCGAACCGCCTCATAGAATGCCGCCCCCGTGGCAGACGGCGAGCTGATCCTGGTGGCCGGTGCCCTGCTGGCCGCAGGGCTCGCCGCCTCGCTGCTCGCCCGCCGGGTCCGCCTCCCCGGCCTCGTCCTCTTCCTCGCCACGGGCATGCTGCTCGGCAGCGACGGGCTCGGCTGGATCGACTTCAGCGACTACGAGCTCGCGCGCACGATCGGCATCATCGCCCTGTCGCTGATCCTGTTCGAGGGCGGTCTGGCCGCCGGCTTCGAGGAGATCCGCCCGGTCCTGCGCCCGGCGCTCTCGCTGGCGACGCTCGGCACGCTCGTCACCGCGATGGTCACCGGCGTCACCGCCGCGTGGCTGTTCGACCTTCCGCTCATCGAGGGCATGCTCATCGGCGCCGTCCTGTCCTCGACCGACGGCGCCGCCGTCTTCTCGCTGCTGCGCGGCTCGACGCTGCGGCGGCGGATCGCCCGCACGCTCGAGGGCGAGGCCGGCTTCAACGACCCGGTCGCGGTCCTCCTCGTGATCGGGTTCATCCACTGGATCCAGGAGCCGCACTACGGCGTCGTCGACATGCTCGGCGAGTTCGTGCTCGAGATGGCGATCGGCGGCGCGGCCGGCCTGGCCGTCGGCGGCGCCGCGCGCTGGGCCTTCCGGCGCGCGCCGTTCGAGACCTCGGGCCTGTACCCGGTCGCGTCGGCCGCCGCCGCGGCGCTCGCCTTCGGCGCCGCCGACACGCTCCACGGCTCCGGCTTCCTCGCCGTCTACCTCGCCGGGCTCGTCCTCGGCACCGGCCAGATCCCGGCGAAGGCGACGGTCACGACGTTCCACGAGGGCCTGGCCTGGGTCGCCCAGATCGTGCTGTTCCTGTCGCTGGGCCTGCTCGTCTTCCCGTCGACGCTGCTGGACTTCTGGTGGCAGGGGACGCTCCTGGCGCTCGTCATCGTCTTCCTGTCGCGCCCGATCGCCGCGTTCCTGTCGACCGCGTTCATGGGCTTCTCCGCGCGCGAGCAGCTCGTCCTCGGCGCCGCCGGCCTGCGCGGCGCGGTGCCGGTCGTGCTGGCGACGTTCCCGGTCATCGCCGACGTCCCCCACGACGACCAGCTCTTCAACGTCGTCTTCTTCGCGGTGGTGATCTCGACGATCCTCCAGGGCATCAGCTTCGTCCCGCTGGCGACGTGGCTGGGCGTGACGACGAACGAGCCGGCGGTGCCGCAGCCGCTGATGGAGACCGGCGCGGTGCGCTCGCTCGGCGCCGAGGTGCTCGAGTACCCGGTCGCGGCGACCGACGCGGTCGTCGGCCGCCGCGTGCGCGAGCTGGGGCTGCCGCGCGACTCGCTCGTGAACGTCATCGTCCGCGACGGGCAGGCCGTGCCGCCGCGCGGCTCGACGCGGATCGAGGCCGGCGACCGCCTCCACATCCTCCTCGTCCAGGAGGCCGCGCACGAGTTCACGTCCCTGCTGGAGCGGTGGCGCAACGGCCCGTTCGAGGAGGCGCCGCGCCGGCGGCCCGCCGTCTACGGCCGCCAGCCGATCTTCTCGACGCGCCCGTGGACGCCGGAGCTCGGCGACCCCGGCCGCCCCGACGAGATCCTCGGCGTGAAGGTGCTCGAGCGGATGCGCCTGCGCCGCGACCGGCGCGGCTCGCTGTGCGCGCTCGAGGACGGCCGGTTCGCGATCACCGGCCCGACGCTCGCGATCGGCTCGGCCAGCGACCTGCAGCGCTACGCCCGCAACCGGCTCGCCCGCGCGCAGACCGACGCCGAGCGCAGCTGGTGGCAGGGCGTGATCGGCGCCCTGGCGATCTGAGCCGGCGGCCGCGCGCGTCCGGCCCGGCGCCGGCGGGCCGGGTATGCTCCCCGGCGACATAGCGGCCGGTGGCCAGGGAAGCCGGTGCGAATCCGGCGCGGACCCGCCACTGTGACCGGGGAGGTCCCCTCGCACGCGCGCGAGCGCAGCCACTGGCGGCCGGCGGCCGCTGGGAAGGCGCGACGGGATGGGCCCGGGAGCCAGGAGACCTGCCTCCGGCCGAACGGTTCCAACGACGCCCTCGCGGAAAGGGGTGCACCGCTCATGCCACACGCATTCGGCCGGCTGGTCGCCGGCCTGCTCCTCGCCTTCGTCCTCGTGACGGCCCCGGCCGGCGCCGCCACCGTCACGGTCCGCATCGAAGGCAACACCGTCGCCGGCACGACGACCGTGAACACGACCGGCGCCGGCGTCCCCGGGAACGCCGCCTGCAAGCCGCACAGCGCCGGGGAGGCGCTCGAGCTCGCGACGGCGGGCAACTGGGACCGCCAGATGTACGTGGAGACGATCCATGGCGAGTCGCACACGTACGCCGAGAGCGACTACTGGGCGTTCTGGGTCAACGGCTCCTACAGCACCGTCGGGCTGTGCGACTACATCGTCCAGCCGGGCGACGAGCTGCTCTTCTACCCGCAGGTCGACGGGCCCGGATTCCAGGGCACGGTCTGGCCGCTGTACCTGACCGGGGTGCCGGCCGCCGTCACCGCCGGCCAGCCGTACACGGTCACCGTGATCGAGCGGGTCAGCGACGGCGCGAGCACGACGTCGGCGCCGGCCGTCGGCGCGACGGTCAGCGACGGCTCGACGACGGCCGTCACCGGGCCGGACGGCCGCGCGACGCTGATCGCGCCGAGCGGCCCGGGGACGATCCGGCTCGTCGCCACGCAGGCGAGCCGGGTGAACTCGCCGCGCCCGCAGGTCGCCGTCGTCGCCCCCGCCCCCGCGCCCGGTCACTTATACACAACACCGCGCCCACGAGACACTCG
>JADGIB010000313.1 GCA_019683665.1 Solirubrobacteraceae bacterium | reverse complement strand
TTCCCCGCCCCCAGGGCGAGCGCTCCCCGAGCCCCCGGGTTTCGCCCCCTGGGCGAACACCCGAAGGGAACGCGAGCCCCAAGGGCGAGCGTTCCCCGGGTATCGTGCCGCCATGGCACGCCCCGCGTCGCACCCGGTCACCGGCAGGGTCGTCCTCGTCACCGGCGCCGCCCGCGGCATCGGCGCCGCGACCGCCCGCGAGCTGCACGCCCGCGGCGCCCGGCTGTCGCTCGTCGGCCTGGAGCCCGAGCGCCTCGCCGCGCTCGCCGAGGAGCTCGGCCGCGACGCCGCCTGGTTCGAGGCCGACGTCACCGACCCGCAGGCGCTGCGCGCCGCGGTCGACGGGACCGTCGAGCGCTTCGGCGGGATCGACGTCGTCCTCGCGAACGCGGGCGTCGCCCCGGTCGGCACGGTCACGACGCTCGACGACGCCGCCTGGGAGCGGACGATCGAGGTCAACCTCCTCGGCGTCTACCGGACGATCCGCGCGACGCTGCCGCACGTCATCGAGCGCCGCGGCTACGTCCTCCCGATCGCCTCGCTGGCCGCCGCGCTCCACGCCCCGCTCATGTCCTCCTACGCGGCCTCGAAGGCCGGCGTCGAGGCGCTCGCGAACGCGCTGCGGGCCGAGCTGGCCCCCAAGGGCGTCGCGGTCGGCTGCGCGTACTTCTCCTACATCGACACCGACATGGTGCGCGAGGCGCACGCCCATCCGGCGACGCAGAAGGCCGGCCTGTTCGGCGGCGTCGCGCCGCTGTCGGCCGCGGTCGCCGCGCTCGCCGACGCGATCGAGCGCCGGGCGCGGCGCGCCTGCGCGCCGCGCTGGGTCGGCCCGGTCCTGTGGGCGCGCGGCGTCGTCAACCCGCTCGTCGGGATCGTCGCCGCGCGGCGCGGCGACGTCCGCCGCGCGGTCGAGATCGCCGAGGCCAACCCGCAGGCGCCGGGCTCGGGCCCGCTGTCGCCGGCGCGCCGCGCCGGCTAGCCGCGCGCCGACAGGCCGGGCGACGCGCCGGCCCGCAGCGCGGCGGCGGTCTCGGCCAGCGCGCCGGCCAGGATCGCCTCGCGCAGGTCGGTCATCACCCGCTGGACGAAGGCGAGGTTGTGGAGCGTGAGCAGCCGCAGCCCGGTCAGCTCGCGCGCCTTGAGCAGGTAGCGCAGGTAGCCGCGGCTGAACCCGGCCGCGCAGCACGGGCAGGGGCAGTCCTCCATGATCGGCGTCTCGTCGTCCTTCCAGCGCGCGGCGGTGAGGTCGACGCGCCAGCGGTGGTCGGGGTCGGGGACGAGCGCCATCCCGTGGCGGCCGATGCGGGTCGGCATCGCGCAGTCGAAGTGGTCGATGCCGAGCTCGACGCCGCGGATGAGGTCGTCGATCTCGCCGATGCCGAGCAGGTGGCGGGGCTTGTCGGGGGCGAGCGCGTCGAGGTCGCGGGTGACCCAGCCGGTGACCTCGTAGATCTGCGCCTTGCGGTCGCCGAGCGAGCCGCCGATCGCGACCCCGTCGACGGCCGACGTCGCGACGGCCTCGGTCGACTCGCGGCGCAGGTCCTCGTAGACGCCGCCCTGGACGATGCCGTAGACGAGCTGGCCCTCGGGGCCGTGCTCGGCGTGCCAGTCGAGGCAGCGGGTCAGCCAGCGGTGCGTGCGCTCGGTCGAGCGGGCGGTGTAGTCGCGCGTGACGTGGAACGGCGTGCACTCGTCGAACACGAGCGCGAGGTCGGAGCCGAGCGCGGCCTGGACCTCCATCGAGGTCTCCGGCGCCATGAAGCGCTCCTCGCCGTTGAGGTAGGAGCGGAAGCGGACGCCCTCCTCCTCGATGGCCAGGATCGCGCCGGCGCGGTCAGCGCCCTGCGGGGCGCGGCCCTTGATCTCGTCGGCGACGGTGCCGTGGCCCATGCTGAAGACCTGGAAGCCGCCCGAGTCGGTGATGATCGGGCCGTCCCAGCGCATGAAGCGGTGCAGGCCGCCGAAGCGCCCGATGCGCTCGTGGCCCGGGTCGAGGAACAGGTGGAAGGTGTTGCCGAGCACCATGTCGTAGCCGAGCGCGGCCACGTCGCGGGGCTCGAGGCCCTTCACGGTCGCCTTCGTCGCCAGCGGGACGAAGGCCGGGGTGCGCACGTCGCCGTGCGCGGTGTGCAGAACCCCGGCCCGCGCCTGCGAGCCGGGGTCGCGCGAGAGGATCTCGAGGGCGCTCATCGCCCTCGGAGCCTAGGTGCTCCCTACTTCGACGACTCGGAGCTGACCGCGATCTCGACCTTGTGCGGCTTCGCCGACTCGGGCTTCGGGACGCGGACGGTGAGGACGCCGTTCTCGAAGCCGGCGGTGATCGCCTCCGGGTCGATGCCGGTCGGCAGCGTCACCGTGCGGCGGAAGGCGCCGAACGAGCGCTCGATGCGGCGGTAGCCCGCCTCCTCGGTCTCGTGCTCGGACCGGCGCTCGCCGGAGATCGTCAGGGCGCGGTTCTCGTACTCCACGCGCACGTCGTCGGGCGAGAGGCCCGGCAGGTCGGCGCGGAGCACGTACGCGTCATCGGTCTCGGCGAGGTCCATCGCCGGCACCCAGCGGCGCTGGACCGCGGCCGTGCCGGTCGGGGTGTCGAAGAGCGAGGTGAACAGCCGGTTCATCGACACCGGCTCCCAGCGGACGAGCGACATGCGTGACCTCCAAGGACGTGAGTTCAACATCTGCTGGTTCGCAGTATAGAAATCTCAGTGCCCTGTTGTCAAATCTTCTTCGCACACACGCCATCCCCGATCGCTCCGCCGAGCGGCGGGCACGCGCGATCGCGCCGCGGCGCGCGACCGGCCGCGGACGGGAGCCGAGGGACGACGGGCGGCGGCTCAGGCCGCGCCGTCGAGGACCCGCTCCCACGTCTCGCCCAGCAGCTCCTGGCGGGCGTCGTCGAGGTGGGAGAGGAAGTGGCGGCGGACGCCGTCCAGGTGCGTGGCGCGCGCGGCGGCGAGCTTCTCGCGGCCGGCGGCGGTGATGACGGCGAACGCGCCGCGGGCGTCGGAGTCGCAGGCCTGGCGCTCGACGTAGCCGTCGCGCTCGAGGCGGTCGACGAGGCGGGTGAGGCCGCTGCGGCTGAGCAGGACGTTCGCGGCCAGGTCGTGCATCCGCAGCCGCCCGCCGTCGGCGTCGTCGAGGTAGAGGAGCACCTCGTAGCTCGTCAGGCTGAGCCCGTGCTCGCGCTCGAGCTCGGCGTCGAGCGCCTTCACGAGCCGCGCGTGGACGCGCAGCAGGCCGCGCCAGGCGCGGAGCTCGCGCTGGGTCAGCTGGGAGGCGGTCGACTGGGACATGGCGGGCGGGTCGTTCGCGGCGCAAGCAACCGTAGCACCCGCGCTGATATAGTTGTGCGTGCAACCACCTGCTCGCGGAGAGGACACCGTCATGGCACTCGAGGGGCTCCACCACGTCACGGCGATCACCGCCGACGCCCAGCGCAACGTCGACTTCTACGCCGGGACGCTCGGGCTGCGCCTCGTGAAGAAGACGGTGAACTTCGACGCGCCCGACGTCTACCACCTCTACTTCGGCGACGAGACCGGCACCCCCGGCTCGATCCTCACGTTTTTCGAGTTCCCCGGGGCCCGCCCCGGCCGGGCCGGCGCCGGGATGGTCCACCGGGTCCTGTGGCGCGTCGGCGCGCCGGAGACGCTCGACTTCTGGGAGCGCCGCCTCGACGGCGCGGCCCGCACCCCCGACGGGACGCTGCGCTTCGCCGATCCCGAGGGCCTCGAGCACGAGCTCGTCGTCGCCCCCGCGCCGGACCGCCCGCTCGTCGCCCACGCCCCCGACGTCGCCGCCGCCCACGCCCTCCAGGAC
>JADGIB010000312.1 GCA_019683665.1 Solirubrobacteraceae bacterium | reverse complement strand
CGCGTCGACCGCGTCGGTGGCGCCGACCGCGCGGGCGATCTCCAGGCGCGCCGGGTCGACGTCGACGGCGATGACGCGCCCGGCCTCGCCGGCCGCCGCGGCGACGACGAACATGCCGATGCCGCCGACGCCGAGCACGGCGACGCTGTCGCCGGGGCGCGTCTGCGCGCGCGCGAACGCGTGGATGCCGACCGCGAACGGCTGCGCCAGGGCGGCCGCCTCGTCGCTGCAGCCATCCGGGACCCGCAGGCACGTGGAGGCGGGGACGGCGACGCGCTCGGCCAGGCCGCCGTGCGCCTGCAGGCCGATCGTGTAGTAGCGCTCGCAGAGGTTCGTGCGCCCGCGCGCGCACCACTCGCAGCGCCCGCACGAGACGCCGGCGCCGGTGACGACCCGGTCGCCGGGCGCGAGGCCGTCGACCTGCGGGCCGACCGCCTCGACGACGCCGACGAGCTCGTGGCCGAGGACGAGCGGGCCGACGTGGCCGCTGGCCGGGTGGCGTTCGCGCAGCGGGACGAGCCGCGGCCCGTGGAGGTACTCGCCGCAGTCGCTGCCGCAGATCGCGGCGCGGGCGACGCGCAGGACGAGCTCCCCGGCCGCGGGCGGGCCGGGGTCGGGGACCGACGCGATGCGGACGTCGCGCGGACCGTGGTAGACGGCCGCTCTCATGGCCTGACCTCATCGGAACGCATGTGAAGAAGTCCAGCACGACCGGACCCCGTTTGCAAAGGAGTGCTTAACGCACGTGGAGCTCGCGGTCGGCGGTGAGCTCGATCGCGAACCGCCGCACGGTCGTCCGCACGACCCGGTGCATCCGCCGGCGCACGAGCAGCAGGTCGCGCACGACGTTGCCCTCCTTCAGGCGGTACTCGACCTCGAGCGAGACGCGGCCGGGCGCGAAGCGCAGCCGCTGGGTGCCGGTGATCTCGGCATCCTCGACGCGCGCGTCCTGCCCCTCCCGCGGGCTGAACCAGGTGACGTCCTCGATGACCCGCCCGCGGCCGCCCGGGCGCGAGTCCCAGGTGATCGAGCCGCCGCGCGGCCAGTCGGCGTCGACGGAGACGACGCGGCCGAAGCCGGGCACGAACGACGGCCAGCGGGCCGTGTCGTACCAGAGCTCCTCGGCGTGGAAGATCGAGTCGGCGAGCGCGGCGGACGCGCGGACCCTCGACACGGCCGGCTCAGAGCTCCGCGCGGAGGGCCTCGATCGCGGCCGCCGCCGCGTCCAGCCGCGGGCGGATGTCGGCGGCCAGGCGGGCGCGCTCGGCCTCGCCGGCCGGGGTCAGGCGGTAGAAGCGGCGCGAGCGCCGCTCGGGGTGCTCCCACTCGCCGGCGATGAGCCCGTCGGCCTCGAGCTGGCGCAGGAGCGGGTACATCGTGTTCGGGTTGACGGCGAGCAGGCCCCCGGTCAGCTCGGCGATGCGCTCCATGAGCTGGTTGCCGTAGCAGGGCTCGCGCCCGCAGAGCACGAGCACGAGCAGCGGCAGCAGGCCGCTGCGGCGCAGGCCGGCGGCCAGCGGGTCCGACGAGCCGGCGCCGCCCGCGGCCGCCCGCGCGCGCTCCAGCGGCGCGGCCTCGGTCACGGCGGCGTCGGTACGGGAGCGCGACCGGGCCGGGCGGCCGGGCGGCGGGGCCGCGCGGGGGGCGCCCCGCGCCGCGCGGGGGCCGCCGGGCGCGCCGGGGCGCGCTACGCGGTCGCCGTCGCCTGCTCCTCGATGCGGCGCGGCAGCAGCGTCTCGCGGGCGATGACGAGGCGCTGGATCTGCGAGGTGCCCTCGTAGATCTGCATGATCTTCGCGTCGCGCATGAGCTTCTCGACCGGGTACTCCTTGATGAAGCCGTAGCCGCCGTAGATCTGGACGGCGTCGGTCGTGATCTCCATCGCGGCGTCGGCGGCGAAGCGCTTCGCGTGCGACGACTCGAGCGTGTTGCGCCTGCCCTGGTCGAGCAGGACCGCCGAGTTCCAGGTCGCCAGGCGCGCGAGGTGCACCTTCGTCGCCATGTCGGCGATCATGAACTGGATCGCCTGGTGCATGGCGATCGGCACGCCGAACTGGACGCGCTCCTTGGAGTACTCGGTCGCGAACTCGAAGGCCGCGCGGGCGATGCCGGTGGCCATCGCCGCCACGCCGGGGCGCGTGCGGTCGAGGGTCATCATCGCGAGCTTGAAGCCCTTGTTCTCCTCGCCGAGGAGGTACTTCGCGTCGACCTCGGTGTCGTTGAACGTGATCGTCGCCGTGTTCGACGCGCGCTGGCCGAGCTTGTCCTCCTTCTTGTCGACCGTGACGGTGTCGTCGCGGCGGACGAGGAAAGCGGAGATGCCGCGGTGGCCGGCGTCCGGGTCGGTCTTCGCGTAGACCGTGTACCAGTTCGCGTACGTCCCGTTCGTGATGAAGCACTTGCTGCCGTTCAGGACGTACTTGTCGCCCTTCCTGACGGCGCGGGTGCGCATCCCCGACACGTCGGAGCCGGCGTCCGGCTCGGTGAGGCAGAACGAGGCCAGCGCCTTGTTCTCGATGAGGTCGGTGAAGTACTCCTTCTTGACCTCCTCGGAGCCGCCGAGGTGGACCGGGGCGGCGGCGAGGCCGTTCGCGCCGATCGAGGTGGCGATGCCCGAGCAGCCCCAGGCGAGCTCCTCCTCGATGAGGCAGCCGTCGAGGTAGGAGAGGCCGGGACCGCCGTACTCCTCCGGCGCGTGGACGTTCATCAGACCGACCTCCCAGGCCTTGTCGATGATGTCCTGCGGCCAGGTGCCGTCCTTGTCGTACTCCCAGGCGACCGGGCGGATCTCCTTCTCCGCGAAGTCGTGCGCGAGCTCGCGGAGGGCCTTCTGCTCGTCGGTCAGGGTGAAGTCGACCATCTCTGCTGAATCCTTTGTGACGTCCTGCGCGATTGACTCGTCAGTCAACTACCTGCCGCACAGGGTACCCCTTCCGCGCCCGGTTCCCACCCGCCGCCGGCGAGCGTCCGCGACAATGCGCCCATGCAGGAGGCGTTCGAGGTGATCCTGTTCGCGGTCGTCGTCCTGGCGGCGCTCATCGGGATCGCCGGGTTCGCCTCCCGCTCGCGGGCCTACGACGAGATCGGCCGCGGCGGCCTGTCGCTCGACCGCACCCCGCCGCCGCCGGCGACCGCCGCGGTGCGCGACGCCGAGATCCGCCAGATGCTCGACGCCGCCAACGAGCGCCGCGCGCGCCGCGGGCAGGCGCCGCTCGACGTGTCGGCCGAGCTGGCGCGCCTGACCGCGCCGGCCGCCGACCCGGCGCTCGAGGCCGAGGTGCGGGCGCTCGTCGCCGCCCGCAACGAGCGCCGCGCCCGGCGCGGGCAGCCGCCGCTCGACGTCGAGGCGGAGGTCCGAAGGACACTGAGCGATCGGACGTGATCGCGGCAAGCTGCTAGAAACCGCCCATGCCCGATCCGCGCGTCTTCGAGCTGGATGACCTGGTCAACCGGCCGGGGACCTACTTCAACCCCCAGACCGAGGTCCTCCTCGTCGTCGACGACTCGCCCGAGATGGATCAGGAGATCTTCAACATGGAGGCCTACGAGGGCGCCGAGTGGGTCCTCGTCTCGGACGAGGTGCCGGTCGACGAGCACGCGCGCGACGAGCTCATCGAGCGCTTCCAGGTGCACTACCACCCCGGCTCGGAGCGGTCGCTGGCCGCCTCCTCCGACGAGGAGGACGACGCCGAGGTCGACGAGCTCGACGCCGACGACCAGGAGGTCGGGCGCGACGACTGAGCGTCGCGCCCGCCGGTCCCCCCGGTCGGATCCGGCGCCGGGGCCTCGCGCGGTCAGCGGACGTCGCGCGCGACGCCCTCGGCGCC
>JADGIB010000311.1 GCA_019683665.1 Solirubrobacteraceae bacterium | reverse complement strand
CTCCCGACCCCGACCTAGGACGCGCACGCCATGGAGCTCCGACACCTGCGGTACTTCGTCGCCGTCGCCGAGGACCTGCACTTCCGCCGCGCCGCCGAGCGGCTCCACGTCGCCCAGCCCGCGGTCAGCGAGCAGATCCGCAAGCTCGAGGCCGAGCTCGGCGTGCGGCTCTTCGACCGCACGCCGCGCAGCGTGCGGCTGACCGAGGCCGGCCGCGTCATGCTCGAGGAGGCGCGCCGCGTCCTGCGCCAGGCCGAGCAGGCGGCGCTCGCGGCCCGCAACGCCGACGCGCAGGCCAACCTGCCACTGCGGATCGGCTACGTCGCCGACGCGCTCCCGGCGGTCGTGCCGCGGACGCTGCGCCACCTCGTCGCCGCCGCGCCGGCGGTCCGGATGCGCCTGGAGACCGGCTCGGCCGCGCGCCTGCTCGACGAGGTGCGCGGCGGCGCGCTCGACGTCGCCGTCGTCGGCCTGCCCGCCCCCACCGCCGGGCTGCGCGTGACGCCGCTGGGGTCGGAGCCGCTCGTCGTCGTCCTGCCCGCGGCCGACGGGCGCACCCAGGACGGCCCGCTCGAGCTGCGCCGGCTCGGGCTCGACCGGGTCGTCGTGCCGCCCCGCGACGCGAACCCGGCGCTGCACGCCGCGATCGTCGCGGCCTGCCACGGCGCGGGCCTGGCGCCGGCGCTCGTCGAGGCGGCCGAGCCGCGCGTCGACCTCGTCCTGCTCATGGTCGCCGCCGGGACGGGCGCCGCGCTGCTGCCCGCGTCGGTGGCCGAGCAGCACCCGCTGCCGGGGCTGCGCGCGATCCCGCTGGCCGGCGACGGGCCCCGGTTCGCGTCGGCCGTCGTCAGCTCCCCCGACAGCGAGCGCCTGGCGACGCGGACGTTCCTGCGCGCGCTCGAGCACGTCGCCCGCCGCACCGCCCGCCCGGCGCTGCAGCCCGTCGCCGCCTGAGCGCGGCGGCCCCGGCGGCGCGCCCGGCCGCGGGCGCGCCCTCACGGGCGTCCGCGGCGCCCGCAACGCCCGGCCGGTCGATCCATGCCCGCAGTCAACCCCCCGCGCGCCCGCGCGCGCGACACGAACCGGGCATCGAGCGATCGGCGTCGCTTGTTGCCGATCGGCGCGGGCGGGGGACACTCGAACCATGTCTGTGATCGAGCCAACCGAGATCGAGATGGTGGCCGGGACCCACCGGGCGCTCGGCATGCTCAGCGGCCGCTGGGCCGTCGACGTCCTCTACCTGCTGGCCGCGGGCCGCCGTCGCTACAGCGAGGTCTACTACGAGGTCGGGGAGGTCTCCAAGAAGGCCCTCACGTCGACGCTGCGCCGCCTCGAGCGCGACGGGCTCGTGGCCCGGCACGTCACCTCGCACTCGCCGCTGCGGGTCGAGTACTCGCTGACGAAGCTGGGGTGGAGCCTGACCGAGCCGCTCATGGCGCTGTACGAGTGGTCGGCCCAGCACCTCGACGCCGAGGCGCCGGCCGAGCCGGAGCGCCGGCTGATGGCGGCCTGACGGGCGGCTGCGCCGCCGCCCGCCGCATGCCGCGGATGCCGACCCCCAGCTCGACCGCCACGACGCCGAGCGCCGCGAGCGCGCCCCACAGGACGGTCGCGTCGGCGACCGTCCCGGCGAACAGCGCGCGCTCGGCGTCGACGAGGTGCCGCAGCGGGTCGAGGTCGGCGAGGGCGCGCAGCCACCCGGGGCCGTCCTCGAGCGGCAGCAGCATCCCCGACAGGAGCATGCGCGGGAACAGGAGCGTCTGCTGGACGGTCCAGGAGATCCGGTCCTGCTCCTTCACCGCGGGCGCCGGCGCGTCGGAGAGCGAGCCGAGCCCGACCGGCCGGGAGCCTCGCGTTCAGGCCACATCCTGTCCGCAAGCCGCGAGAGGCTCTGAGCATGGCCGATCCGACGTCCCGCGTGCTGCGGCTGCTCACGCTCCTGCAGACCCACCGCTTCTGGCCGGGCGCCGAGCTCGCCGAGCGCCTCGGCGTCAGCCCACGCACGCTGCGGCGGGACATCGACCGCCTGCGCGAGCTCGGCTACCCGGTCGCCGCCGCGCGCGGGACCGCCGGCGGCTACCAGCTGCAGGCCGGCTCGGCCCTGCCCCCGCTCGTCCTCGACGACGACGAGGCGGTGGCGATCGCCGTCGGGCTGCGGACGGCGGCGGGCGGCTCGGTCGACGGGATCGAGGAGACGTCGGTCCGCGCGCTGGCCAAGCTCGAGCAGGTCCTGCCCAAGCGGCTGCGCCGGCAGGTCAACGCGCTGCAGAGCTTCACCCAGCCGCTGACCTTCCCGCGCCGCGACCCGGTCGACCCGGAGGCGCTGACCGTCATCGCCCAGGCCTGCCGCGACCACGAGCGCCTCCGGTTCGAGTACCGCCGCCGCGACGGCGAGGAGGCGACCCGCTCGGTCGAGCCGCACCGGCTCGTCTCGGTCGGCCGGCGCTGGTACCTCGTCGCCTGGGACGCCCACCGCCGGGACTGGCGCACGTTCCGGGTCGACCGGATGACCGCGCCGCGCACGTCGGGGGCGCGCTTCCTCCCGCGGACGCTGCCCGCCCCCGACGCGGCGACGTTCGTGCGCGAGTCGCTCGACCAGCAGCCGCGCACGTACACGGCGCAGCTGACCGTCGCCGCACCCGCCTGCGTCGTCGCCGAGCACGTGGGCTGGATCGGCGGGCGGGCCGAGCCGCTCGACGACGGGCGCTGCCGCGTCCGCTTCCGCGCCGACTCGCTCGGCTGGCTGGCGGCCTGCGTGGCGATGCTCGAGTGGGACTTCGAGCTGCACGGCCCGCCCGAGCTGGCCGAGCGGCTGCGCGAGCTGGCCGGGCGGATCGCCCGCGGCGCGCCCGCCGGCTGAGCGCTACTCGCACATCCCGGCCCCCGCGGCCAGCGGCGCGCGCGCCGCGATCGCGGCCGGCACGAGCATCCCGGCCAGCCCGAGCGCGGCGGCCCCGGCGAGGATCGGCCCGACCTCGCCCAGCGGGACGACGAGGCCGCCCGCCGACGCGTCGGCGCCCACGCCCGCCATCGCGGCCGCGACGACCGCCACGCCGCCGGCGACCCCGACGAGCGCCACCGCGAGCGCCTCGATCGCCAGCGCGCGCAGCACCTGGCGGCGGGTCGCGCCCGCCAGCCGCGCCAGCGCGAGCTCGCGGCGGCGCTCGGCGGCGGCCATCGTCCCGCTGTTGACGACCGACATCGCGGCCAGCAGCGCCATGAGCGCGATCACGACCCACTGGGCGCGGGCGTCGCCGGCGCCCGCCGCGCGCACGCGGTCCAGGTACCCGGCGCGGTCGAGCGCGACCGCGGACGCGTCGGCACGGGCCAGGCGCGCCACGCCGCGCGCGACCTGCTCCGCGGCGCCCGGGCGGGCGGCGACGAACACCGCGTCGTCGACGGCGGCGGTCGCGTGGGCGAGCGCGACCTCGTGGTCGAGCACGACGTCGCCCAGCCCGTCGGCGCGGTCGTAGATCGCCACGACGCGCAGCCGCGCGGGCGTCGCGTCGGCCAGGCGCGCGCGGAGGACGTCGCCGACCTCGACGCGGCCGCGGGCGAGGTCGTCGCTGACCGCCACGGCGTGGCCGCCGACCGCCTCGAGCGAGCCGGCGAGGACGCGGAGGTCGAGCGCGCCGCGCGCCCGCTCGGGGTCGAGGCCGGCCGCGGCCCACGGCTCGTCGTCGTTCGTCAGCCCGCGGTCGAGCACGGCGACCTCGGTCGAGACGACGCCCGCGGCCGCGGCGCCGCCGGGCAGCGCGCGGGCCTCGCGCGCCAGCGACGGCGGCAGCCCGGCCGGGGAGGCGGGGCCGAGCACGGCGGTCGCGGCG
>JADGIB010000026.1 GCA_019683665.1 Solirubrobacteraceae bacterium | reverse complement strand
GTGGTGGGCGATCGCCTCGCGCAGGGCCGGGCGCAGGACCTCGGGCGCGAGGCCGGTGACGTCGGCCAGGAGCGTCTCGTCGGCGCGGGCGGCGGCGGCGACCGCGCGCAGCACCTCCTGGGTCGGCTCGGCCAGCCCCTCGACGCGGACCATGAGCGCGTCGCGCAGGGTCGGCGGCAGCTCGGCCTCGCCGCCGGGGCCGGCGGCGATGAGCTCCTCGGCGAACAGCGGGTTGCCCTCGCAGCGGCGGTAGAGGCGGTCGACGAGCCCCGCGTCGGGGGCGCCGCCGAGGATGTCCTCGAGCAGGACGGCGACCTCGTCGCGCGAGAGGCGCTCGACCTCGACGAGCGTCGTGCGCTCGAGCCGCCGCAGCTCGGGCAGCAGCGGCCGCAGCGGGTGGCGGCGGTGGAGCTCGTCGGTGCGGTACGTCGCGACGAGCACGACGCGCTCGCGCCCGAGGTTGCGCGCGGCGAAGGCGAGGAAGTCGCGGGTCGAGCGGTCGGCCCAGTGGATGTCCTCGAGGACGAGGACGAGCGGCGCCTCGCCGGCGAGCCGGTCGAGCGCGTCGAGCAGCAGCTCGAAGAAGCGTCCCTGGTCGGCGCGCTGCTCGCCGGCCGGGCGGGCGAGCTCGGCGCGGACGGCCTCCAGCGCCGGGTCGCCGGCGCGGGTGAGCGGGCGCAGCGCGCCGATCAGCGGCGCGTACGGCAGCTCGCCCTCGGTCAGCTCGACGCAGTCGCCGCGCAGGACGCGCGCGCCGGCGGCGCGGGCGCGGGCGGCGTGCTCGTCGACGAGGCGGGTCGTGCCGACGCCGGACTCGCCGGCGACCAGCGCCAGCCAGCCGCGCCCGGCGGCCGCCTCGCGCAGCACGCGCTCCAGCTCGGCGAGCTGCGACTCGCGCCCGACGAACCGGCGGCTGGACACGCGGCGGGCCACGCGCCCAGCTTCGCAGGTCGGGCCGCTCACGTCGGGGCGACGCGGCGCGCGGGCGCTGTCGCGCGCCGGCGCGACCAGGCGAGCCGCAGGCGGCGGCGGGGACGGCGCTCGAGGCGCGGGCGCGGCCGGGCGTGGCGCGCCCGGTCGGCGAGGAGGTCGGCGACGGTGGGGGAGAGGCTCGGATGCATGGGGTCCATCCTGGGCGTAAGGCCCCCGCCGCACATCGGGAGGATGGAGCGCATCGGCGGCCCCGACCCCTTACCCGCGCCGCCGGCCCCCTCAGCGGGCCCGGACCGGCCGGTAGGATCGCGGTTCCGCAGTCCGTCCACCGCGATGGTGAGCGACGCGTCGATCCCCGCACCCGTCCCGGTCTTCTTCGAGGACCTCAAACGGCTCCCGCCCGGCCGTCACCGCATCTCGGTCGAGGAGGTCGCCCGCCAGCAGCGCTCGCGGCTCATGGGCGCGATGCTCGACGCGGTCGGCGAGCAGGGCTACATCGCGACGAGCGTCGCCGACGTGCTCGCCCGCGCGGGCGTCTCGCGCCGCACCTTCTACGAGCACTTCGCCGACAAGGAGGACTGCTACCTGCAGGCCTACGACCACGTCGCGCGAATGCTCACCGAGGCGGTCGAGGGCGCGCTCCTGGGCCACGAGCACTGGCAGGACGCGGTCCGCGCCGGCCTGGACCTGTTCCTGCGCACGGTCGCCGAGAACCCGCGGATCGCGCGGGCGGCGCTCATCGAGGTCCTCGCCGTCGGGCCGGAGGGGGTGCGCCGGCGCGAGGCGTCGCTGCGGCCGTTCGAGCAGTTCTTCGAGCTGGCGCGGGAGCTCGCGCCGGCCGGGGCGGCGATCCCGGGCACGGTGACCGAGACGCTCGTCGGCGGCATCCTCGAGACGATCAGCGCCCGGGTGATGCGCGACGAGGCCCATCGCGTGCCGGAGCTGCTGGACCAGCTCGTGTTCTGGTCGCTCGTGCCGTTCGTCGGCCCGGTCGAGGCGAGCCGGGCGGTGGCCGAGCGGCCGGGCGCCTGACGCCGCCCGCGCCGCGGGCGCGGCGGCCGTACGTCCGTCCATGCGCTCCGGGCCGCGAGCGCGGGATTGCAGCATCCCGCCGCCGTTCCGGGTACAACGGCGTCCATGGGCTTAGGGGTTGGAGCGCTGGCGGCGGCGGTCCTCGCCGCCGGCTCGGGTCCGACCCTCGGAGCGAACGTCACCGCCTACCAGCCGGAGGCGTACCGAACCCCGGTCGCCGAGCGGGCGCTGGACCGACTCCGCGACACGGGGATGGACGACGCCGCGGTCGTCGTCACCTGGTACATGGACGACGCCCGGTCCTCGACCGTCGCCCCCGACCCCGGGCTGACGCCGTCCGACGACTCGGTCGAGCGGATGATCCGCGAGGCGCGCGGGCGCGGGCTGCGGGTCGCGCTGAAGCCGCACGTCGACGTCCGCGACGGCACGTTCCGGGGCGAGATCGCCCCGGCCGACCGGGCCGCGTGGTGGGCGGCGTACACGCGGATGGTCGAGCGCTACGCGGACCTCGCCGCGCGCGCCGGGGCGGAGATCCTCGTCGTCGGGACCGAGCTGCGCTCGATGTCGGGCGACCAGGACGCCTTCCGGGAGGTCGTCGCCCGCGCCCGGTCGCGCTTCGACGGCGCGCTCACGTACGCGGCGAACTGGGACGAGGTCGGCCAGGTGCGCTTCTGGGACGCGCTCGACGCGATCGGCGTCGACGCCTACTACCCGCTGGCGAGCGCGCCCGGGGCGACCGCGGCGCAGCTGCGCGCGGCGTGGCGTCCGATCGTGCGGCGGCTGGAGCGCCTCAGCGACCGCTGGGACCGCCCGCTCGCGCTGACCGAGATCGGCTACGCGGCGCGCCCCGACGCCGCCGTCGACCCGTCGGGCGCCGGCGCGAGCCCCGGCCCGTACGACCCCGGCGCCCAGGCCGTCGCCTACGAGGCCGCGCTCGACGCCTGGCGCGACTCCGAGCGGCTGGCCGCGATCTGGTGGTGGGACTGGCCGGCCGACCCGCGCGACGCGGTCGGCGACGCGTACACGGCGCGCGACCGCCCGGCCGAGGCGGTCCTGCGGGCGTTCACCGACGAGGAGGGCGGCGGCGGCCCGGTCGCGTCGATCCCGTGGTCGCTGCTGATGGCGGTCGCGATCTGGATCCTCGTGCCGATCGGGTTCCTGCTCATCGTGCGCCGGCTCGCCGGCCGCCGGGCGGGCCCCGAGACGCCGCCAGCCGTCGACCCACCCGCCGCGCCGGCCCCGGCCGCGACGGATGAGCCGGACGCGCCGGACGCGCCGGAGGGCCCCGGGGCGACGGAGGCCGAGACGGCGTCCGAGCCGCTCGACGCCGCCGCGGCGGCCCCGCGCGCCCGCGACGCGCGGTTCAGCCGCGCCTGGCGCGAGGACCTGCGCGACCTCGGGCGGGCCGACCTCGACCGCCTCTGCCGCCTCGCGTGCGAGGTGCTCGACGTCGAGATGGCCGTGGTGCTCGTGCGCGCCCCCGACGACCCCGACAGCCTCGTCACCGCCGGCCAGTCCGGCGTGGACCTGCGCGGGCGGCGCTGGCCCGCCGACGCCGGGGTGGCCGGGATGGTGCTCGCCGGCGGCGAGCCGGTGTCGGTGTCCGACTACTCGCTGCTGTCGTCGCGGATCGGGCCGAAGGCGGCCGCGGGCCTGCGGGCCGGGGCCGCCGCGCCGGTCGTCGTCCGCCACGCGGTGCGCGGCTCGCTGTCGATCGGCACGCGCGACGCCGAGCGCCGCTTCGACGACCGCGACCTCGAGCTCGTCGGCGCGCTGGCCGAGCTCGTCGCGTCGGCGATCGCCCGCCCCGGCGGCCCCGACGAGCTCGAGGACGTCCGCGCGCAGCTGCGCGGCGTGCGGGCGGCGCTCGACGCCCGCGACCCCGACGAGCACCTGCGGATCGCGACGACCGTGGGCTTCGCGGCCCGGCTCGGCCGCCGCCTGCTGCCGGAGGACCCGCGCCTGCACGCCGAGCTCGCGCTCGCCGCGCGCCTGCACGACGTCGGGATGCTGCGCGTCCCCAGCGCGTCGGTCCGCGCCGCGACGTCCGGCGACGACCCCCGCCTGGCCCGGATGCACCCGGTCTGGGGCTGCGAGCTGCTGGCCGAGATCCCGGGGCTGCAGACCGTGGCGGCGATCGTGCGCTTCCACGGCGAGCGCTGGGACGGCGGCGGGGTCCCCCACGGGCTGGCGGAGGAGCGCATCCCGCTCGCCAGCCGCATCATCGCCGTCGCCCGCGCGTGGTCGGAGATGACGACCGACGAGGCCGAGCCGCGCTCCCCCGAGCACGCCCTCCACGAGCTGCGCGAGGCGGCCGGCGGCCGCTTCGACCCGCGGGTCGTCGAGGTCGCGGCGAGCGTCGGCGCGACGATGCCGCGCCCGGCGCCGCGTCCGGAGCGGCCGGTCGCCGGCTGACGCGGGCGGTCGCGGCCGGCCCTGCCGGCGTCGCGCGGTGCGCCCATCGGGCACCATTGCGGGGGTGTCCGTCCGCTTCCTGCTCGCCGTCCTCGCCGCGGCGGCCGTGACCGCCCTGGGGTCGGCCGCGCCGGCGAGCGCCGCGCGCCCCACCCCCCAGGTCGTCCCCGGCTCGGCGCTCACGGGCGACGCCGCGTTCCTCGGCCCCGTCCACCGCGTCCCCGCGAACGGGATCCAGATCGGCTACCGCCGGTTCGGCCGCGGCCCCGACCTGCTGCTCATCACCGGCGACACCGCGCCGATGAGCCTGTGGATGCCGTACATGCTCGCGCCGCTGGCCGAGCGCTTCCGGGTGACGATCTTCGACAACCGCGGCGTCGGCTACACGACCGACGACCCGTCGGTGCGCCTCAGCGTCCCGCTCATGGCCCGTGACACGGCGGCGCTCATCGAGGCGCTCGGCCTGCGCCGCCCGACCGTCGTCGGCTGGTCGATGGGCGGCGAGATCGCGCTGACGATGGGCGCGCTGCGGATCGGGCGGATCGGGCGGATCGTCACCTCCGGCGGCGACGCCGGCAGCCGGCACACGATCCCGCCGCCGCCCGGGCTGATCAAGGCGCTGGCCGACCCGCAGAACGTGCAGGCGGCGCTCGACATCATGTTCCCCGGGACGCCCGCCGGGCAGGCGGCGCAGGCCCGGTTCATCCAGGCGTACCTGGCGACGGAGCAGGAGACCGTGTCCCAGCAGACGCTCGACCGCCAGGCCGCCGCGGAGCAGGCGTTCCTGCGCAGCGACCGCGTCTGGAAGCGGCTCGAGCGCATCCGCGTGCCGACGCTGATCACGAACGGCGCGCTCGACCCGGCCGTGCCGGCCGCCAACGCCCGGCGCCTGGCGCGGCGCATCCCCGGCGCCCGGCTGTCGGTCTACGAGGGCGCCGCGCACGGCATGATGTTCCAGGACGCGGAGCGTTTCGCCGCGGAGGTCGCGCGATTCGCCGGGCGGTGAGATGGGCGGTACAGGGCTCGAACCTGTGACCTCCTGCTTGTAAGGCAGGCGCTCTGGCCAACTGAGCTAACCGCCCGCTCGCGACAGGCTAGCCCGGGCGGGCGGCGCGCGGGCGGGCCTATGCTGCGGCGCATGGACGCACGGATCGCGGTCAAGGCCATCGTCGTCCAGGTCGTCGCCGTGGCGGTGCTCGCCGTGGCCCTCGCCCTGGCGCTCCCCCACAGCTTCTTCGAGTCGTGGGGCTGGCTCAGCGGGCCGGTCGGCTGGCTGCTGTGCGCGGCGGTCACCGCGCGCGTCCTGTCGCTGCCGGCCGTCGGCGCGATGACGGGCGCCGTCCTCGCCGGCCTGCCGAGCGTGATCGCCGTCGTCGCCGGGATCCACTGGCTCGGCGCCCTGATCGCGGCGGTCCTGTTCGGGCTGTGGTGCGGCCGTCTGGCCGTGGACCGCGACCTGGACGCCGAGCTCGTGTGAGCGGCGCGGTGCCGGCCGGCGCTCAGCCGATCTGCACGTAGCGCCCGCCGCGGATCTGCTGGACGACCGGCTCGTACTGCGGCTCGCGGTTCGCGTCGAACGAGAACGGCCCGAGGACCGTGTCGACGTCGCGCAGCCCGGCGAGCGCGTCGCGCACCGCCCGCGGGTCCGTCGTGCCGGCGCGTCGCAGCGCCTCGGCCAGGAGCTTCACGCCCGTGTACGCCTGGGCGGCGAACTGGTCGGGGGTGCGGCCGAAGCGGGCGCGGTGGGCGGCGACGAACGCCGCGTTGCCCGGCGTGTCCTCGGTCTCGATCCACGCCGCGCCGGAGATCGCGCCCTCGGCAGCCCGGCCGGCCTGCTCGATGAGGCGCGGGGCGTTGAGCGCGTTGCCGCCGATGAACGGCACCGTCCTCAGGGCGGGCATCCGCCGCGCCGCCTTCATGACCTTCGCGACGTCGGGCGCGAGCGCGGAGATGAACAGCGCGTCCGGGCGCCGGCGGGCGATCGCGCGCAGCGCGCGCCGGTGGCCGCGCCTCGACGCGGACGCGAACGAGCGGTCGGCGACGAGCCGCACGCCGCGCCGGGCGCGCAGCGCCTGCCGGAACACGTCGCGGCCCGAGCGCGCATAGGCGTCCGGGGTGGCCCAGATGATCGCCGCGCGCCGGTAGCGGAGACGGCGGTGGCTGACCTCCACGGTGCGCGGCTGGACGACGCGCTCCGACAGCGAGTCGCGGAAGACGACGTCGCCGATGTCGAGGATGCCGTCGCCGGTGTTCGAGACGGCCATCACCGGGATGCCGCGCTCCTGGGCGACGCGGTCGGCGACGAGCGCCGAGTTCGACAGGGTCGGGCCGAGCAGCGCGACGGCGCCCCCGTCGATCAGCTCGCCGAACAGGGCGGCGGCGCGCGGCGCGTCCGAGCCGTCGTCGCGGACGTCGAGCACGAGGCGGGCGCCGCCGAGGATCCCGGAGGCGTTCACCTCGTCCACGGCGAGCTGCGCGCCCGACGGCTGCTGCGCGGCGTAGTCGGCGCCGCTGCCCGTGAGCGAGAAGACCGCCCCGAGCCGGATCTCCCCGCCGGGGAGCTGCGCGCCGGCGGTGGCGGGGGCGAGGAGGAGCGTCGCGATCGCCGCGACGACCGCGAGCAGGCGGGCCATGGCGAGCGGCAGGCTACCGTCCCGGTCCCATGGACCTCGGCATCAGCGGACGGGTGGCGCTCGTGACGGGCGCCTCGAAGGGCATCGGCCGCGCCATCGCCGCCGAGCTGGCGGCGGAGGGCGCGCGGGTGGCGATCGCGTCGCGCTCGCGCGAGCGCATCGACGCGGCGGCGGCGGAGACCGGCGCGACCGGCTTCGTCTGCGACTGCCGCGACGACGCCGCGCTCCCCGGCCTCCTCGAGGAGGTCACCGCCGCCCTCGGCGGGCCGGTCGAGATCCTCGTGACGAACACCGGCGGACCGCCGAGCAACCCGGACCCGCTCGCGTTCCCGCGCGCGGAGTGGGAGGCGGCGTTCCGCGAGCTCGTCCTCGGCCCGATCGCGCTCATCGAGGCGGCCGTCCCGGCGATGCGCGAGCGCGGCTGGGGGCGGATCCTGAACGTCAGCTCCAGCGCCGCGCGCGAGCCGATCCCGAACCTCATGCTGTCGAACGCCTCCCGCGCCGCGGCGCTGGCCGCGTTCAAGACGCTGGCCCGGGCGCTCGCCGCCGACGGGATCACGTTCAACACGCTGCTCACCGGCCGGATCGCCACCGAGCGGATCGCGAGCCTCTACGGCTCGATGGAGCAGGCCGAGGCGGTCGCCCGCGCGGAGATCCCGGCCGGGCGCCTGGGCACCGTCGAGGAGATGGCCGCCGCGGCCGCGTTCCTGTGCTCGGACCGCGCGTCGTTCATCACCGGCGAGGCGCTGCGCGTCGACGGCGCGATGACGCGCGCGATCTGACCCGCGCCGGGCAGTACCCCCAGGGGGAATCGAACCCCCGCTACGGGCGTGAAAGGCCCGCGTGCTAACCGCTACACCATGGGGGCGGGCACGGACCGAGTGTAGGCGCCGCGTCGCGCCGGCCCGGGCGCGCATCATGCGCCCGGGTCGAACAGCCGCGGCGCCACGCCGCCCGGCGGCGGCGGCTTCGGGGCGATCCGGCCGGTCCCGGCGGGCGGCGACGGGATGAGCCCGGCCTCGATCTCGCCGTGGCAGTTCGCGCAGACGAGGACGCACTTCGCCGCCTCGTCCCGGAACGCCGCGAGCGACTTGCCGCTGCACGTCGACATCGGGAACCGCTTCTGCGACGGATCGATGTGGTGGAACGTCAGGTTGCCGATGCACCGGTCGTAGCCGCAGACCTGGCAGCACCCGCCGGCCTCGGCGACGAGGATCTCCTTGACCTTCCGCTTGCGCCGCAGAACGGCCTCGCCGGTGCAGCGCGAGCAGCGGAGGCGGTATCCCCCGGCCGCCCGCGGATCGGCGGTCCGGTAGTGCGTGACGACCCCGTGGCGCGGGCACCGGACGAGGACGTGGCGCACCGCGGTGCCAGTGCCCCCGGAAGGACTCGAACCTTCAACCCCGAGGTTAAAAGCCTCTTGCTCTACCAATTGAGCTACGGGGGCGCGCTCACCGGAAACCCTACCCCCGCCGCCGTCGACTCCACCCTCCATGCGAACGCACGTTCGCACACGGACCGGACGGAATCGCCTGAGCGATCCGGCCGCCGCTACCGGGCCGGGCCGACGAGCACCCAGCCGTTGCCGTCGGGGTCGGCGAAGCTCGCCCACCGGCCCCAGGGCGCGTCCTGGACCTCGGGCTCGGAGAACTCGACGCCGCGGGCGCGGAGCTCGGCGAACGCGGCGTGCGCGTCGTCGGTGCCGAGGACGAGGCCGCGCAGGCAGCCGGGCAGCATCGGCTCCAGCCACGAGACGAGCGAGATCGAGGCGCCGCCCGCGGGCGGGACGAGCTCGATCCAGCGGCGGCCCTCGCCGAGGTCGGCGTCCTCGCGCTCGGCGAAGCCGAGCACCTCGGTGTAGAAGCGGCGGGCCCGCTCCTGGTCGGCGACCGGCACCGACACGATGTCGACGCTGAAGTTCACCGTGTCGGACCGTACCGCGCCGGGCCCCGGCTGTCAGCCCGGTACGCTCGCCTCCCGCATGCCGACGTCCGTCCCCTCGCTGCGCCGCGCCTGGGCGCGCCCGCGGCGCGCCATGCCGGCCGGCGGGCTCGGGACGATCGCCCTGGGGTCGCTCGGGCTCGCGCTGCTGTCGCTGCTGCTGCCGACGACCCCCACGTACGACCCGTACGCGTGGCTCATCTGGGGCCGCGAGATCCTCCACCTCGACCTCGACACCGAGTTCGGGCCGTCGTGGAAGCCGCTGCCGGTCCTGTTCACGACCGTCTTCGGCCTCGTGCCGTCCGCGGCCCCCGACCTGTGGGTCGCGGTCGCCCGCGCGGGCGCGATCGCCTCGCTGGCGCTCAGCGTCCGCGTCGTGTGGCGCCTCGGCGGCGGCCTCGCCGGCGGGCTCGTCGCCGCCGCGTGCCTGGCCGCCGCGACCGGCTACCTGCGCTTCGCGACGATCGGCGACTCCGAGGGCGTGCTCGTCGCGCTCCTGCTCGCGGCGATCGACCTCCACCTGTCCGGCCGGCGGCGCGCCGCGCTGTGGCTCGCGTTCGGCGCCTGCCTGCTGCGCCCGGAGGCGTGGCCGTTCGCCGGGGTCTACGCGCTCTGGCTGTGGCGGGCCGAGCCGTCGCTGCGCCGCACCACGGTCGGCATGGTGATCGGCGGGATCGTCCTCTGGTTCGGCCCGGAGCTGTGGGGCTCGGGCGACGCGCTGCGGGCCGGCAAGCGCGCCCAGGACCCGAACCCGAACGCGATCGCGTTCGCGGACTTCCCGGCCTGGGAGGCGGTGAAGCGGACGGTCTCGATGACCCCGTGGCCGGCGAGGCTCGGCGTCCTCGCCGTCGTCGCCGGCTGGCTCTCGGGCCGCTGGCGCGACCGGCGCGTCGGGCTCGTCGCGCTCGCCGCGGTCGCCTGGATGCTCGAGGTCGCGATCATGACCGAGCGCGGCTTCTCCGGGAACGCCCGCTACATGATCGCCCCGGTCGCGCTCGCCTGCGTCGCCGGCGGCCTCGGCTGGGCGAAGGCGTTCGCGCTCGCCGGCCGGCGGCTCGCGCCGCGCGCCGCCCGCGCCGGCGCGGTCGCGACCGGCGTCGCGCTCGTCGCCGCCGCCGCGCTGCTCGTCGCCCCGGCGGCGAAGCTCCCCGGCGACTGGCGCTCGGCCCGCGACGAGGCGAACCTCATGGCGGCGCTCGACCGCGCGATCGCCGCCGCCGGCGGCCCGGCGCACGTCCGCGCCTGCGGCTCGGTCACGACCGGCCCGTTCCAGGTCACCGCGCTGGCCTGGAAGCTCGACGTCCACATCCGCCGCATCGACCTCGTGCCGACCGTGCCCGGGACCGTGTTCCGCTCCGGCCCGATGCCGCGCTCGATCCCGGGCGCGCCGCCGATCACGGTCGGCGACCCGCGCTGGCGGGCGGTCGCCCACGTCGACCCGTGGGAGGTCCTGCAAACGTGCCGGACCTAGCGCACTAACCTTCTCTCGGTGGCAACGCTCGCCTGGCCCCGTCCGGGCGTGTTTCGGGCACGGCCGGACGTGGGCACGCGCCTGCTCGAGGCCGCCGGGCTCCTGATCCTCATCGGGATCTCGCTGCTGGTTCGCACCGGGCAGCTCGGCACGCACTACTGGATCGACGAAGGCCTCTCGGTCGGCATCGCCGACCGGCCGCTCCTCGACATCCCCGGGGTCCTCGTCCAGGACGGGTCGCCGCCGCTCTACTACCTGCTGCTGCACGTGTGGATGCGCCTCACCGGCGACGGCGAGGTCGCCACCCACTGGCTGTCGCTCATCTTCGCGCTCGCGTGCATCCCCGCCGCCCTGTGGGTCGGCGCGTCGCTCTTCGACCGCCGCACCGGCTGGACGCTCGCGCTCCTCGCCGCCCTGTGCCCGTTCCTGACGACGTACGCGCAGGAGACGCGCATGTACTCGCTCGTCGCCTTCCTCGGGCTGCTGGCGACGGGCTGCTACCTCTACGCCTACGTCCGCGGCCGCCGCGGCTGCCGGATCCCGTTCGGGATCGCGCTGGCGCTGCTCCTCTACACCCACAACTGGGCGCTGTTCCTCGGGGCGGCGTTCGCGATCGGGCTCGTCGTCGTGTGGACGGCGCTCCCGGCCGGGGGCGAGGAGCGCCGGCGGCTGCTGCGCGACGCCCTCATCGGGTTCGGCCTGGCCGCGGTCCTCTACCTGCCGTGGGTGCCGACGCTGATCTCGCAGACGCTCCACACCGGCGCCCCCTGGTCGAACGCGCCGAGCTTCCGCGCGCTCATCCACGCCCCGGACCTCGTCTTCGGCGGCTTCGACGGGACCGTCGCGATCCTCCTGGCCGGCGGCGCGGGCGTCGTCGCCGCCGCGCGCGCCGACGCGTTCGAGCGCCGGGTGGTCGTGCCGGTCCTGCTCGTCCTCGCCGTCGTCCCGATCCTCATCCCGTGGCTGACCTCGCAGGTGTCGCCGGCGTGGGCGACCCGCTACCTGGCGGTCACCGTCGGGCCGCTGCTGCTGCTGTCGGCGTTCGGGCTGCGCCGCGCGGGCGGGATCGGCGTCGCGGGCCTCGTCCTGCTCACGCTCATGTGGGCGTCGACCGGCGCCCCGACCGCGAAGTCGAACGTCCACCTCCTCGGCGAGGAGCTCGGGCCCGACCTGCGCCGCGGCGACCTCGTCGTCGCGACCCAGCCGGAGCTCGTCCCGGTGCTCAGCCACTACCTCCCGCGCGACGACGGCCTGCGGTTCGCGACCCCGCTCGGCGTCGTCACCGACACCGGCGTGACCGACTGGCGCGACGGGGTCGAGCGCTTCGACGCGTCGTCGGTGAGCGAGGAGCTGATCCCGCTCCTCGACGAGGTGCCGGTCGGCGGGCAGGTCCTCCTCGTCACGCCGATCATCACCAGCGAGGCTCGCTGGAGCGCGCCGTGGACGCGCCGCGTCTACGACCGGACGCTCGAGTACGAGGGCGTCCTGCGCGGCGATCCGCGGTTCGAGCTGGTCGCTACCCTGCCCGACCAGGTTCGGAGCCTGCCGCCGAACCCCGTGCAGGGGCTGCTGTTCCGCAAGGTCGGGTAGCCCCTGCTCCCCTGCTCCTTGCGAATGCCCTCGACTCCCGAAAGCCCCGTGCAGATCACCCCTGAGCGTCCGGTCGTCGTGCTCGGCGGCGGTCCCGCCGGGCTGACCGCCGGCTACCTCCTCGCGAAGGCGGGCAAGCCGGTCGTCGTGCTCGAGGCCGACTCGCAGGTCGGCGGCATCGCGAAGACCGTCGTCGACGAGGAGGGCTACCGCTTCGACCTCGGCGGCCACCGCTTCTTCACGAAGGTCAAGGAGGTCGACGACCTCTGGCACGAGGTCATGGGCGACGAGTTCCTCCGCCGCCCGCGCCAGTCGCGCATCTACTGGAACGGGAAGTTCCTCGAGTACCCGCTCGAGGGGATGGACGTCATCCGCAAGCTCGGCCCCGTCGAGCTGACCCGCGCCGGCGCCTCGTACCTGCGCGCCCAGCTGCGGCGCAAGGGCAACGAGGAGTCGCTCGAGGAGTGGGTCTCCAACCGCTTCGGCTGGCGCCTCTACCAGCTCTTCTTCAAGACCTACACCGAGAAGGTGTGGGGCGTGCCCTGCAGCGAGCTGCGCGCCGAGTGGGCGGCGCAGCGCATCCGCGGCCTGTCGTTCTTCAGCGCCGCGAAGGCCGCGTTCTTCGGCAACAAGGGCAACAGGATCAAGTCGCTCATCAGCGAGTTCAACTACCCGCGCTACGGCCCCGGCCAGATGTGGGACGCGATGACGCAGCGCATCCGCGACCGCGGCGGCCGCGTCCTGCTCGAGTCGCCGGTCACGTCGCTGCGGATCGAGGACGGCGAGGTCAAGGAGGTCGTCGCCGGCGGCGTCACGTACACGCCGAGCGCGGTGATCTCGTCGCTGGCGCTGCGCGACACGGTGAAGCTCGCCCGCCCGGACCGCAGCGAGGCGGTCGACCGCGCGGCCGCGAGCCTGCGCTACCGCGACTTCATGACGATCGCGCTCGTCGTCGAGGGCGACGACCTGTTCCCCGACAACTGGATCTACATCCACGACCCGGGCGTCCGCGTCGGCCGCATCCAGAACTTCCGCTCGTGGTCGCCGTGGATGGTCCCGGACCCGTCGACGGCGTCGGTCGGCATGGAGTACTTCTGCTTCGCCGGCGACGACCTGTGGACGACCGACGACGAGCAGCTCGTCGAGATGGCCAAGCGCGAGCTCGGCCGGCTGCGGCTCGGCGACCCGGCGAAGGTCCGCCGCGGGACGGTCGTGCGGGTGCCGATGGCCTACCCGATGTACGACCGCGACTACGCCGCCCACGTCGAGACGATCAAGGGCTGGCTGGCCGGGATCCGCAACCTCCAGCAGGTCGGCCGCAACGGCCTGCACCGCTACAACAACAGCGACCACTCGATGCTGACGGCGATGCGGGCGGTCGACAACCTCCTGCTCGGCACCGACCACGACCTGTGGGCGGTGAACGCGGAGTCGGTCTACCACGAGGAGGACCACGAGGCCGACCCGAACCCGTACCCGTACCGCAGCGACTTCGTGCCGCCGGCGCCCGAGCAGGCCGTCTCGGAGTCCTAGCACGCCCGGCGGGACCGTGGCGCGGCCGCGAGGCGCCGCGCCACGCCATCGCTCAGTGGCGGAAGTGGCGGCGGTGCGTGAACACCATCGCGATCCCCGCCGCGTCGGCGGCGGCGACGACCTCGTCGTCGCGCTTGGAGCCGCCCGGCTGGATGACCGCGGTCACGCCCGCCTCGATCGCCGCCTGCGGGCCGTCGGCGAACGGGAAGAACGCGTCGGAGGCGAGCACCGCGCCCGCGACCGGCGACTGGGCCTTCTCGATCGCGAGGCGGACCGAGTCGACGCGGCTCATCTGGCCGGCCCCGATGCCGACGGTCGCCAGGTCGCGCGCGAGGACGATCGCGTTGGACTTCACGTGCTTGGCCACCCGCCAGGCGAACAGGAGGTCCTCCCACTGCCCGTCGTCGGGCTGGCGCTCGGTGACGACCTCCATCGTCTCGCGCTCGTCGAGGTCGGCGTCGCGGTCCTGGACGAGCAGGCCGCCCTCGACCTGGCGCAGGTCGAGCTCGGGTCCGCCGCCGGCGCGCCGCCGCTCGCGGTCGTCGAGGATGCGGGTGTTCGGCTTGCGCTGGAGGATCGCGAGCGCGTCCTCGTCGTAGCCGGGGGCGATGAGGACCTCGACGAACTGCTCCGACAGCGCCTCGGCGAGCGCGGCGTCGACGCGCCGGTTCAGGGCGACGATCCCGCCGAACGCGCTGACCGGGTCGCACGCGAACGCGCGCCGGTAGGCGTCGAGCGGCGTGGCGGCGACGGCGACGCCGCACGGGTTGTTGTGCTTGACGATGACGCAGGCCGGGACCTCGAAGTCGCGCACGACGGCGCGCGCGGCGTCGAGGTCGAGGAGGTTGTTGAACGACAGCTCGCGGCCGTGGAGCTGGGCGACCTGCGACATGACGTGGCGGCGCGCCCCGACCTGGGTGTAGAAGGCGGCGCGCTGGTGCGGGTTCTCGCCGTAGGGCAGGTCGGTGACCCGCTCGTAGGCGCGCAGCAGCAGCGGCGGGAAGTCCTCGCGCTGCTCGGAGAACCAGCGCGCGATCGCGGTGTCGTAGCGGGCGGTGAGCGCGAACGCCTCGCCGGCGAGCGCGCGGCGCGTCTCCAGCGACAGGCGGCAGTCCGACATCTGCAGCTCGGCGAGGACGGCGTCGTAGGACTCGGGCCGCACGACGACGGCGGTGAACGCGTGGTTCTTGGCGGCGGCGCGGACCATCGTCGGCCCGCCGATGTCGATGTTCTCGATGACCTCCGCGTCGGAGACGCCGCGGCGGGCGGCGGTCCGCTCGAACGGGTAGAGGTTGACGCAGACGAGGTCGATCCACTCGATCCCGTGCTCGCGGGCGGCGGCGACGTGCCCCTCGTCGTCGCGGACGGCGAGCAGGCCGCCGTGGAGCTTCGGGTGCAGCGTCTTCAGCCGCCCGTCCATCATCTCCGGGAAGCCGGTGAGGTCCTCGACGGGGCGGACGCTCAGGCCGGCGTCGCGCAGGGTCGCGGCGGTGCCGCCGGTGGAGACGAGCTCGACCCCCAGCGCCGCCAGCCCCTGGGCGAACTCGACGATGCCGCGCTTGTCGGAGACGGAGAGCAGCGCACGTCGGACCTGGACGTCGCCGGGGGCGGTGAGCGGAAGGGGGTCAGGCATGCAGCCAGCCTATCCGGGCCGCCAGCGGGCGCGACGGTTGGCGCCCGGCCGCCGCGGGCACCCTTCCGGCCATGGAGCACGACGACGACGTCCGCCGCGCCGAGGGCGCGATGGAGCGCGAGATCGGCGACCTGGAGCGCCATCGCGAGCACCTCGACGCCGACATCGAGCGCGCCCGCGAGGAGCTCGAGGAGCTGCGCCGCCAGGGGCTCGTCCCGCCCGCCGAGCGCGGCTAGGTCAGGACGCGGCGCGGGTTGGCCGGGTCGCGGCGCAGCCGCCCGGCGGCGATGCGGCGCACGGCCTCGGGCAGGAGCCGGTGCTCGAGCGGGCGCAGCGCGGCGAGCACCTCGTCGCGGCCGGTCGCGTCGGGCAGCTCGACGGCGGCCTGGAGGACGATCGGCCCGGTGTCGACGCCCTCGTCGACGAGGTGGACGGTGACGCCGAAGACCTTCACCCCGTAGTCGAGCGCCTGGCCGATCGCGTCGAGGCCGGGGAAGGCGGGCAGCAGCGCCGGGTGGACGTTGAGGACCCGGTCGGGGAACCGGGCGAGGAAGCCGGCGCCGAGCAGCTGCATGTACCCGGCGAGGACGACGAGCTCGACCCCGGCCGCGGCGAGCCAGTCGGCGATCGCCGCGTCGCGGGCGTCGCGGCCGGGGTGGTCGCCGGCCGGGAACGCTCGCGCCGGCACCCCGGCGGCGCGCGCCCGCTCGAGCGCCTGCGCCTGCGGCTTGTCGGAGGCGACGGCGACGATCTCGACCTCGCGGCCGTGGACGCTGTCGAGCAGCGCCTGGAGGTTGGTGCCGGTGCCGGAGGCCAGGACGCCGACGCGCATCACGCGGCCATCCCCTCGAGCCGGTCTCCGCCGCCGCCGACGACCCGCAGCGTCGGGTACGCCCCGCCGGTCGAGCGCAGGCGCCCGCCGGCGATGAGCGCGTCGACGCGCTCGAGCACCTCGCCGGCGGGCAGGTGGGCGAACGCGCCGTAGCCGGGCAGCCCGTCGTAGGCGTGCTTCAGCAGCGCCTTCGAGCGCCCGCCGCGGAGGATCTCGACGGTGCGGGTGCGGCCGACCGCCGGCTGCGCCTCGCCGACGACGCGCAGGATCGCCGCGTCGAGGTCGCCGCCGACCGGGCCGCCCGCCGCCCGCCGGCGCCCGCCCGCCGCGGCGCGCACCGCGGCCGGGACCGCCTCGCCCGGCGCGCAGCGGTCGCAGCAGGGGACGCCCGGGTCGACCCGCGGCGGCGCCGGGTCGCCGAAGTGGCGCAGGATCGCCTGGCGCCGGCAGCGGTTGCCCTCGACGAAGTCCCAGATCGACCGGTACTGCCGCCAGCGCGCCCGCTCGGCCTCGCCGACGCTCGCCTTGCACGCCGCGCGGGCGCGCCCGTCGTAGCGGCCGAGCACGCGGCCCTTGAGGCGGTCGGGCGTCGACGGCGCCGGGCGGATGACCTCGGCCCGGGCGAGGTGGCCGACGATCGCGCGCACCTGCTCCTCCTCGCAGCCCTCGGCGGTGAGCTCGTCCACGCCGAGGTCGTAGCGGCCGTCGACGGCGCGGCGGCGCAGCCGCTCGGCCACCCGCATGAGGAGCGCGTCGTCGACCCGCGAGCGCTCGATGAAGAAGACGTGCAGGCCCTTGTCGCGGCTCTCGGCGAACAGGAGCGCCCGGGCGGGCCGGCCGTCGCGCCCGGCGCGCCCGGCCTCCTGGTAGTACGCCTCCAGCGAGCCGGGGACCGACGCGTGGCAGACGGTCCGCACGTCGGCCTTGTCGACGCCCATCCCGAACGCGTTCGTGGCCACGACGACGTCGACCTCGCCGTCCATGAAGCGGCGCTGCGCGGTCGCGCGCGCCTCGCGCCCCATCCCGGCGTGGTAGGCGAGCACCTCGGTGTCGAGCTCGCGCGCGAGCCTGTCGGCGAGCACCTCGGTCGCCGACCGGGTGCCCGCGTAGACGATCGCGGGCCGGGCGGCCGGGTCCTCGAGCGCGGCGGCGATCCGCCGCTCCTTGTCGGCCGCCGTGCGGCACGGGACGACGGCGAACGTGAGGTTCGGGCGGTCGAAGCCGGTCGAGACCTGGACGGGGTCGCGCAGGCGCAGCCGGGCGGCGATGTCGCGGGCGACCTGCGGCGTCGCGGTCGCCGTCGAGGCGACGATCGCCTTCGCCCCCAGCCACTGGGCGGCGTCGGCCAGGCGGAAGTAGTCGGGGCGGAAGTCGTGGCCCCACTGGGAGACGCAGTGCGCCTCGTCGACGACGAACAGCCCGACGTCGACGCCGTGGATGCCGTCGAGGAACGACCGCGACGAGAACCGCTCGGGCGCGACGTAGAGGAGCCGCAGCTGCCCGAGGCGCGCCCGCTCCAGCGCGATCCGGTTGGCCTCCGCCCCGGCCTGGGCGTTGATGAGCGCCACCTCCGGCGAGATCCGCGCGAGCGCCTCGACCTGGTCCTGCATGAGCGAGACGAGCGGCGAGACGACGATCGTCAGGTCCCGCCGCATGAGCGCCGGGAGCTGGTAGCAGAGCGACTTGCCCGCGCCGGTCGGCATGACGACGAGCACGTCGCGGTCCTCGAGGGCGGCCCGCACCGCCGCCTCCTGGCCGGGCCGGAACGCGTCGAAGCCGAACAGCTCCTGGAGGGCGGCGCGCGGATCCATCGGGCCCGAACCGTAGCGGCGGGACCGGCGCGACCCGGCCCGGGGCCGCCGCCGTCCGCGGTCGCGGCGGCCGCTACGCCGGCGCCGGGGTGCGGCGCTCCCACATCCCGAAGCGGCCGAGCGCGCGGTAGCCGAGGCGCCGGTAGACCGGCTCGCCCATCGCGCTCGCCTCCAGCGACGTCGTCGTGGCGCCCGCCTGCGCGGCGGCGGTCAGCGCGTGGCGCATCAGCTCGGCGGCGAGGCCGCGGCCGCGCGCCTCGGGCACGACGGCGACGAACTCGACCCCGGCGTCGCCCTCGTGGAGGTGGACGGCCAGCGCGGCGACCGGCTCGCCCGCCTCGCGGGCGACCCACAGCGCGCAGCCGTCGACCGCCCCGAGCCCGCCGAGCACGCGCTCGAGGTCGCCGGGGGTGCCGTAGGCGCGGTCGTTGACGGCCGCGAGCGTCCGCCAGCCGGGGTCCGGGTCGAGGTCGAGGCCGGCGCGCGGGCGCAGGTCGATCTCGGCCAGCGGCGCGGCCATGAGCATCGGCTGCCCGTCGAGGGCGTGCCCGCGCGCGGCGAGGCGCCGGGCGAGCGCGTCGTCGCCCGGTCGCACCCACACCGTCCACGCGTGGACGCCGGCGTCCGCGTAGACCGCGCCGAGCTCGTCGAGGACGGCGTCGTCGAGGACGGCCGGGTCCGCGTAGAGGACGGAGTTCGGCAGCGAGCGGTGCGGCACCGACGGCACGACGACGGCGACGACCCCGGGCGCCGGCGCCACGGCGCGCCCGCTGCGGCCGACGACGCCGGCGAAGAAGGCGTGCTGCGTGGCGCGTTCCCGGGCGGCGAGCTCGGCGTCGTCCACCCGGCGTCCCTCCTCAGGCGCGGACGAGCGGCAGCTCGAGCGCGTACTTGCCGGCGGACGAGTCGCCGTCGTCGAGCGGGTACTCGCCCGAGAAGCACGCGTCGCAGTGCGTGGCGCGGGTCCCGCCGACGGCCTCGTAGACGCCCTCGAGCGACAGGTAGTGCAGCGAGTCGCACCCGAGCTCGGCGGCGACCTCCTCGGTCGTGCGCCCGTGGGCGATCATCTCCTCGCGCGTCGACATGTCGATGCCGTAGTGGCAGGGGTGGCGGATCGGCGGCGCCGAGATCCGCATGTGCACCTCCGACGCGCCGGCGTCGCGCAGCATCTGGACGATCTGGCGGGTCGTGTTGCCGCGCACGATCGAGTCGTCGACGACGATCAGGCGCTTGCCGGCCACGACCTCGGGCAGCGGGTTGAACTTCAGCCGCAGGCCGTGCTTGCGCAGCTCCTGGCCGGGCTGGATGAACGTCCGCGCCACGTAGCGGTTCTTCACGAAGCCGTCGTCCTGCGGCAGCCCCGACGCGCGCGCCAGGCCGCGGGCGGCGGCGTTGCCGGAGTCGGGGACGGCGATGACGAGGTCGGCCTCGACCGGCGCCTCGCGCCACAGGATCTCCCCCATCCTCGCCCGCGAGACCTGCAGGACCTGGCCGCCCATCCGCGAGTCGGGCCGCGCGAAGTAGATGTACTCGAAGACGCAGAACGCCTCGCGGGCGCCGGAGACGACCTGGCGGGTGCCGATCCCGCGCTCGCCGAGGGTGACCATCTCGCCCGGCAGGACGTCGCGCAGCAGGCGCGCGTTGATGATGTCGAACGCGCACGACTCCGAGGCCAGGCAGTAGCGGTCGCCGAGCTGGCCGAGCGCGAGCGGCCGCAGGCCGGCCGGGTCGCGGAAGCCGATGACCTCGTCCTTCGTGAGGACGACGGTCGAGAAGGCGCCGCGCAGCCGCGGGATGACGTCGGCGATCGCGTCCTCGACCGCGTCGGCCGGGTGGGTGGCGATGAGCGCGGCGATGATCTCGGAGTCCGACGTGGACGAGAACGCGACCCCGCGCTCGCGCAGCTCCGCGTGCAGCTCGACGGCGTTCGTGAGGTTGCCGTTGTGGGCGAGCGCGATCTCGTGGCGGTCCGAGCGCCACACCGGCTGCGAGTTCTCCCAGGCGTTCGAGCCGGTCGTCGAGTAGCGGACGTGCCCCACCGCGAGGTCGCCGGCCAGCGCGCGCAGCGACTGCTCGTCGAACACCTGCGAGACGAGCCCCAGGTCGCGCTGGGTCATGATGTGCCCGCCGACGTCGGCGGCGGCGATGCCGGCCGACTCCTGCCCGCGGTGCTGGAGCGCGTACAGCGCGAAGTAGGCGAGGCGGGAGACGTCGCGTTCGGGAGCGTAGATCCCGAAGACCCCGCACTCGTCGCGCGGGCCGTCGCGGTGATCTGGGGTCACGAGGGCAGTCTAGCCCCGTCCGCGGCCGCGCCCCACCGTGGTGGACGGGGATCGGCCGCCGCGCCCGCGCCCCGCCCCCGCGCCGGGCGGCCCGCCG
>JADGIB010000310.1 GCA_019683665.1 Solirubrobacteraceae bacterium | reverse complement strand
CTAGGCGGCGGGCCCCATCTCGTAGGCGGCGGCCAGCTCGGGGTCCTTGCGGGCGAGCATCTCGGCCAGGTCGACCATGACCTTCGCCTGCTTCCAGGTCGCGTCGTCCTGCATCTTGCCGTCGATCATGTGGACGCCGCGGCCGTCGGGGATCGCCTCGATGACCCGCTTGGCGAACCGCACCTCGTCGGGGTCGGGGGAGAAGACCTTCTTGGCGATCGCGATCTGGGCGGGGTGCAGCGACCAGGCGCCGACGCAGCCGAGCAGGAAGGCGGCGCGGAACTGCGCCTCGCAGCCCTCGACGTCGCGGATGTCGCCGTAGGGCCCGTAGAAGGGCAGGATCCCGTTGCTCGCGCAGGCGTCGACCATCCGCGCGATCGAGTAGTGCCACGGGTCCTGCTGGGCGGTCGCGCGCGGCGCCTCCGGGTCCTGCGGGTCGGGGTCGGCGATCATCCGGTAGCCGGGGTGGCCGCCGCCGACGCGGGTCGTCTTCATCCGCCGCGACGCGGCCAGGTCGGCCGGGCCGAAGCTCATGCCCTGCATCCGCGGGGAGGCGACGGCGATCTCCTCGAGGTTCGTCACGCCCTGGGCGGTCTCGAGGATCGCGTGGACGAGGATCGGCCGCTGCAGCCCGGCCTTCGCCTCGAGCTGGGCCAGGAGCCGGTCGACGTAGTGGATGTCCCACGGGCCCTCGACCTTCGGGACCATGATGACGTCGAGGCGGTCGCCGATCTCGGTCACGAGCTGCGTCAGGTCGTCGAGCACCCACGGCGACTCGAGCGCGTTGACGCGCGTCCACAGCTGCGTCTCGCCGAGGTCGATCTCGCGGCCGACCCGGATCAGCCCCTCGCGCGCGGCCTCCTTGCGGTCGACCGGGACCGCGTCCTCGAGGTTGCCGAGCAGGATGTCGACGGTCGGCGCGATCTCGGGGACCTTGGCGACCATCTTCTCGTTCGAGAAGTCGAGGAAGTGGATCATCCGCGACGGGCGGAACGGCACCTCGCGGACCGGCTCGGGAGCGCCGATGGCCAGGGGCTTGAAGAAGTCGCGGGGATTGCGCACGGTTCGGCTCCTGATTGATCGATCGGTCAACCGGCACGTTACCGTGACGGACGACGATACGCCCACGCGGGCCGGTGCGGCACCATCCGGCTCCCGGGGTCCCGGACAGCAAGGAGAGGACATGAGCGAGTTCACGACCGACCAGGCCGCCCGCGAGGCGACCGGCGCGCACCCGTACGGCCGCTACTTCGAGGAGTTCGAGGTCGGCGCGGTCTACAAGCACTGGCCGGCGAAGACGGTCACGGAGGCCGACGACCACCTCTTCTGCCTCCTGACGATGAACCACCACCCGCTGCACATCAACGACGTCTACGCGGCGCAGAGCCAGCAGGGCCGCAACGTCGTCGTCGGGCCGTACGTCTACTCGCTCGCGCTCGGCATGAGCGTCTCCGACGTCTCCGGCAAGGCGATCGCGAACCTCGCCACCGAGGAGCTCAGCCACCCGGCGCCGGTCTTCCACGGCGACACGCTCTTCGCCGAGAGCGAGGTGCTCGAGAAGCGCGAGTCGCGCTCGAAGCCCGACCGCGGCACCGTGAAGGTCCACACGCGCGTCTTCAACCAGGACGGGGTGCTCGTCGCCGAGTTCAAGCGCCTCGTGCTCGTGCCCAAGAGGCAGCCGGGGCCGGCCTCCGGCGACTAGCGCCCGGGGCGGGGAGCGCGCCGACTGGATACACGCGCGCGCGTGTATCCCGGTGCGCTCACCCGTTCGGGGGAAAACCGCCCGCAAACGGCCCGCCGCCGGTCCGGCGGCCGCTATGGTCCCGCGCACCCGGAGGCGGCGCGAGCCAGCCTCCCTTGGCATTCCCATGTTTGGCAACGAGGAGTTGACTCCATCGTGAGCAGCGAGACCACTGTCCCGACGTCGCACCGGAAACTGCTGAGCTGGGTCGAGGAGGTGGCGGCGCTCACGCGCCCCGACTCCATCCACTGGTGCGACGGGTCCGCCGAGGAGTACGACCGCCTGTGCCAGGAGCTCGTCGACGCCGGCACGTTCAAGCGGCTCTCGGACGCCAAGCGCCCCAACTCGTACCTCGCCTGGTCGGACCCCAGCGACGTGGCTCGCGTCGAGGACCGGACGTTCATCTGCTCGGAGCGCGAGGAGGACGCCGGTCCGACGAACAACTGGCGCGCCCCCGCCGAGATGCGCGCCACGCTGAACGAGCTGTTCGACGGCGCGATGGTCGGCCGCACGATGTACGTCGTGCCGTTCTCGATGGGCCCGCTGGGCTCCGACAAGTCGCACATCGGCGTCCAGCTCACCGACTCGGCCTACGTCGCGGTGTCGATGCGGATCATGACCCGCATGGGCCGCAAGGCCCTCGACCAGCTCGGGACCGACGGCGAGTTCGTCCCCTGCGTGCACTCGGTCGGCGCGCCGCTGGCCCCGGGCGAGGTCGACAAGCCGTGGCCGACGAACGCCGAGGTCAAGTACATCGTCCACTACCCCGAGACCCGCGAGATCTGGTCCTACGGCTCGGGCTACGGCGGCAACGCGCTGCTGGGCAAGAAGTGCTTCGCGCTGCGGATCGCCTCGGTGATGGCGCGCGACGAGGGCTGGATGGCCGAGCACATGCTCATCCTCAAGCTCACGTCGCCCGAGGGTGAGGTCAAGTACATCACCGGCGCGTTCCCGAGCGCCTGCGGCAAGACGAACACCGCGCTGATGGTCCCGACCCTCGAGGGCTGGAAGGTCGAGACGATCGGCGACGACATCGCGTGGATGAAGTTCGGAGAGGACGGCCGCCTCTACGCGATCAACCCCGAGAACGGCCTGTTCGGCGTGGCGCCCGGCACCGGCTGGGGCAACACGCCCAACGCGATGAAGGCGCTCGAGCGCAACGCGATCTACACGAACTGCGCCCTCACCGACGACGGCGACGTCTGGTGGGAGGGCATGACGCCCGAGCCGCCGGCCCACGCGCTCGACTGGCACGGCGAGGACTGGACGCCCGAGTCCGACCACCCGGCCGCCCACCCGAACGCCCGCTTCACCGTCCCCGCCGCGCAGGTGCCGTCGATGGCGCCCGAGTGGGAGGACCCCGCGGGCGTGCCGATCGACGCGTTCCTGTTCGGCGGCCGCCGCGCGAGCGCGGTGCCGCTCGTGCGCGAGGCGTTCGACTGGGAGCACGGCGTGTTCCTCGGCGCCACGATGAGCTCGGAGATGACCGCGGCCGCGTTCGGCACGGTCGGCCAGCTCCGCTTCGACCCGTTCGCGATGCTGCCGTTCTGCGGCTACGACATGGCCCGCTACTTCCAGCACTGGCTGGACATCGGCAGGAAGGCCGACGCGTCGAAGCTGCCGAAGATCTTCTACGTCAACTGGTTCCGCAAGGGCGCCGACGGGAAGTTCCTGTGGCCGGGCTTCGGCGACAACTCGCGCGTGCTGGCCTGGATCTTCCGCCGCTGCCAGGGCACGGCCGGCGCGGTCGAGACGCCGGTCGGGCTCGTGCCCGCCGAGGGCGAGCTCGACGTCACCGGCCTCGACATCACGCCGGAGGCCCTGAAGGAGGTCCTCACGCCGGACCTCGAGGCGATGCGCGACGAGCTGCCGCAGGTGCGCGAGCACTTCGCGCGCTTCGAGAACCTGCCGCCCGAGCTGACCGCCCAGCTCGAGCGGCTCGAGCAGCGGCTGGCCTAGCCACCTCCGCCGCGGCCCGGGGCGCCCCGGGTCGCGACGGCCGCGCCTTGCGCGGCCCGCGCGGCCCCCCGAGGTTCGTCGCTGCGGGGCCATCTGCCGGTCCGGGCGCCGCCACTGTCCCGACCGCACGGAGCCCCCATGTCCCGTTCGTAC
>JADGIB010000309.1 GCA_019683665.1 Solirubrobacteraceae bacterium | reverse complement strand
CCGGCGGCGCGGGCGCCGGGACGCCCGGTCGGTCAGAGGTCGTCGTCGTGGTCGTCCTCGTCGCGGTGCGGCATCCGCAGGACGAACACGACGCCGCCCTGGGCGACGGTGAGGGCGCCCGCCTCGGTCCAGAAGGCGCGCTCGAAGGAGTCGGGGTCGAGGACGAAGTAGCCGGTGACGCCGTGGCCGTCGAGGCCGACGACGAACACGATCGCGTCCTTCGGGGCCTGCTCGCCGAAGACCTCGCGCGCGGGCGGGCCGGCGCTCAGGGACCCGGTCAGCATCGCGGTCGCGCCGCGCGGGCGGCCCTGGCCCGAGCAGACGAGCACGTCCACGGGACGGCCGATCGTGCCCTGCAGGGCGGTCAGCACCTCGACGAAGCTCAGATCGGCCATCCGGTGAGGGTACGGTGACCGCATGGACTACGAGGCCGCCCTCAACCAATTGCGGATGTGGTGCGACCGGCCGGTGACGATCGTCGTGGAGCCCGACCACAGCGTCATGGAGGGGCGCCTGCGCGAGCTCGACGCGACCGGCATCGACGGGGCCATGTTCGCCGTCGATCACCCGCAGCGGCGGACGACCGGGGTCGCGGTCGCGCTGTTCCGCGACGCGTTCGGGTCCGCCCGGCTGGAGGACGGCGTGCTCACGATCCGCCAGGGGCGGATGGAGATCATCGTCCTGGACCGGGCAGGAAGGGAAGCTCCGGCGCCAGCCCGCTGACGTTGAAGACGCCCTGGACCGCGGGCGGCCCCGGGACGAGGACGAGGCGGCCGGACCCGTCGCCGCGGCAGGCGGCGACGATCGATCGCAGGCCGGCGGAGTCGATGAACTCGAGCACGCGCAGGTCGATGACGACGCGCGTCGCCTCGCTGGACAGGGCGATCGACAGCGCCTGCTCCAGCTCGTCGGCGGTGTGCAGGTCGAGCTCTCCGCGGGGCAGCACCCACACCTCCTGCTCGCGGGCTTCGAGGTCGACGACGAGGGTCTCGGGCATCGGCGCTGCCGTACCCGGGCCGCGCCGGCGCCACACCCCGGTCGCCGCGGCCGGACGGCGTTGGCGGCGTTTGGCATCCAGGTGACAACTTCCGCGGCCCAGGACGTGGTCGCGGGCCGAAGAATTCGCCGGCGGCGGCACCTAAGGTCGGGCCGACATGAGTCGCCTGCACCGGAACGTCAACATCGCCGCCGTCGTCATCCCGTTCGTCGGCCTGATCGTCGCGATCGTCCTGCTCTGGGGATGGGGGGTGACGTGGGTCGACCTGGGCCTGATGGCGTTCATGTACGTGATCACCGGCCTGGGGATCACGGTCGGCTACCACCGGATGCTCACGCACCGGTCGTTCCAGACGTCCAAGCCGGTCGAGTACACGTTCGCGATCCTCGGGTCGATGGCGATCGAGGGGTCGCCGATCGAGTGGGTGGCCGACCACCGCAAGCACCACGCGCACTCCGACCAGGAGGGCGACCCGCACAGCCCGCACGCCGGGTTCGCCGGCGGCGGCCTGCGCAACGCGCTGCGCGGCCTCTACCACGCGCACATCGGCTGGCTGTTCGTCAACGAGGGGCGGGCGACGAAGCGCAAGTACGCCCCCGACCTCCTCGACGACCCGGGCATCCGCTGGATCAGCCGCCGGTTCCCGTACTTCGTCCTGCTGTCGCTGGCGATCCCGGCCGTGCTCGGCGGGCTCATCACCTGGTCGTGGAAGGGCGCGCTCACCGGCCTGCTGTGGGGCGGGTTCGTGCGGATCTTCTTCCTGCACCACGTCACCTGGTCGGTGAACTCGATCTGCCACTTCCTCGGCAACCGGCCGTTCCAGGTCGACGACCACTCCGGCAACGTCTTCTGGCTGGCGATCCCGTCGCTCGGCGAGGCCTGGCACCACAACCACCACGCGTTCCCGCGCTCGGCCGTGCACGGGCTGCGCAGCCGCCGCCAGATCGACATCAGCGCCGGCGTGATCTGGGCGATGGAGAAGCTCGGCCTCGTCTGGAACGTCGTGCGCATCCCGCCCGAGCGCCAGGCGCAGAAGCTCGTCGGCGCGGCGGCGGGCGCGGCGTCCGCGCCCGCGCGCGAGACGGTCGGCGCCGCGGGCGACTAGCTCGGCCCGAGTTCGCGCGCGCGCTCCACGGCCGCGGCGACCCCGCCCGTCCACGGGTCGCCGTGGCCGAAGAGGACGACGTCGGCCTCGACCCCGGCGAGCCGGTCGAGGCTGGCCAGCGCCCGCTCGGTCGAGGCGTTGAACGCGGACGGCATGACCTGCGGCCCGGCCCGGCCGGTGAGCGGGTTGCGCGAGCAGAGCGCGTCGCCGGCGAGCAGGACGCCGCGGCCGGCCAGCAGGAGGCTCGCGTGCCCGTGCGTGTGGCCGGGCGTCGCGATCACCCGCGGGCGGCCCGGCACGTCGAGGACGGCGCCGTCGACGAACGTGTGGAGGTCCTCGACGCGCGGCACCCGCCGCGCCCCGCCGCGCAGCACGTGGGCGACGAAGCGCGCCGCGGCCGGGCGGCGCAGGTAGGGCAGCAGGCCGCGCTCGTGGTCGGTGCCGCCCGGCTGGCGCGCCCGCTGCGCGTCGGCGCCGTGGACGTGGACGCGCGCCTGCGCCTCGGTGCGCACCCGCTCGGCGATGCCGAGGTGGTCGGCGTGCGCGTGCGTGAGGACGACCGCCTCGACGTCGTGGAGGTCGCCGCCGAGGCGCTCGATCAGGGTCAGGAGCTGGTCGAAGTGGGCGGGCAGCCCGGCGTCGACGAGCGTGTAGGCGCCGTCCTCCTCGACGAGGTAGAAGCCGAGGAGCGGTGAGCCGAGGCGATGGACGCCGGGCGCCACCTGTACGGGGTCGGACACCGCCCGCGAACCTAGCGCACCGGGACCGCGTCCGCGGCGGCCGCCTGCTCGGCCTGCCACGCGCGGTGCTGCGCGACGATCCGCGCCCACAGGCGCTCCAGCCGCTGCGGCCCGAGCGCCGCGGGGTCGATCCCGAACACCCCGTCGAGGACGGCCTCGAGGTCGGCCCGGTCCTCGAGCACGCGCTGCTCGGACACCCCGGGGCCGTCGGTGCGCAGCGTCCGCGACCGCAGCGTCACGATCCGGTCCGGGTACGCGCGCTGGACGACGAGCGTGCGGACGAACTTCGACTCCGGCGACGTCGCCAGCCGGTGGTGGTGGGGCTGGAAGGCCTCGAGGCCGACGACCGGCTCGTCGACCCACACGCCGGGCAGCGACGACCAGCGGTGCGGCGTCAGCCACCAGCCGCCGCCGGGGTCGCGGGCGACCGTCCAGCTCAGCGGGCTCAGGTACGTGCCCGGCGCCAGCGGGATGATCTCGGCCGGCCCCTCGCCGAGCCCGGCGTCGACGAGCCACGGCTCGCCGTCGACCCGCACGACGAGCGCGAGGTGGTTGACCGGCGCCTCCGGGTCCCGCGGCCCGACGACGCTCTCGTGGCGCTCGACGGCGAACCCGACCCGCTCCAGCAGCCACGCGAGCACCCCGTTGAGCTCGAAGCAGTAGCCGCCGCGCCCGCCCGGCGCCAGCAGCCGCGCCGCGAGCGCGTCGACGTCGAGGCGGCCCGCCTCGCCGAGCTGCACGGCGAGGTCGTCGTAGGGGATCGCGGACAGGTAGGCCCGGTGGATCGCGCGCAGCCCCTCGAGCGTCGCCGGCGGCGCGCTCGGCAGGCCGATGCGGGCCAGGAGGGCGTCGAGATCGGGCACGCGCGCACCGTAGACGATCGCCGTCCTCCCGTGCGACGGCTCGCGTTGCTACCTTCTCCGGCGAACCCTTGGTGGGCGTAGCTCAGCTGGTAGAGCTCCTGGTTGTGGTCCAGGCGGTCGGGGGTTCGAGTCCCCTCGCTCACCCCTCAC
>JADGIB010000308.1 GCA_019683665.1 Solirubrobacteraceae bacterium | reverse complement strand
GCCCCGCGCCCGGCCGCCCCCGCCGGGCCGCCCCCCCCCCCCCCCCCCCCCCCCGGCTCCTCGCCGCGGTCCGCGACCTGCTCGAGCAGCCGCTACGGCTCGCGCTGTAGCGGCTGGTGCGCCGGCGGCGCCGGCGGGACGCCCGTCGCCCGCAGGTCGTCGCCGGCGCGGATCCCGTCCCACTCGGGCCAGCAGCGCCCGAGCGCCTCCAGGCCGCTGCGGACGAGCAGCGGGTCGCACTCCGGGGTGACCTGCGCCGGCAGCCCGAACGAGCGGTTGCCGTGGCCGGGCTCGTAGCCGCCGTGAGGGAAGGCCGACGCGGTCGGGAAGTACGTGACGAGGCCGTTCGTGTACCCGGCGTAGAGCGTCACCTCGGCGGGCGACCGCTCCCGAACGGCCAGCCCGATCTCGCTGAACACCTCGCCGGGTCCGGTGACGATCGCGCCGTCGCCGATGCGCAGCGCGTGGACGGGCGCGGTCACCGACGGCTCGCGCAGGCCGGCCGCCATCGCCGCCTCGGCGAGGTCGGCCCAGACGGCGTCGTAGCGGATCGTGTTCAGCTCCCCCTCGCCCGCGCCCCGCGCCCGCGCCGCCTCGAGGCGGCGGGCGACGTCGGCGCGCACCTCGGCGAGGTCGGCCGCTGTCGGGAGCGGCTGCAGCGGGAAGGCGACGTCGACGGCGGCGGCGGCCAGCGTCGTGGCGCCTCCGTCGCCGGCCACGGGGCGGTAGCGGCTGATCGGGTTGACCGACCCGTCCGCGATGCGCTCGTAGCGGACCGGCCACGCGGGCCGGTCGGCGACCGCGGAGAGCGCGGCGAGCGCGAGCCGGCGCCCCATGGCCCGGGCGGGCTCGAAGTCGGTCGCGAACGCGACGCAGGGCAGGACGTTGCCGCCGGCGCCCTGCAGGAAGACGCACTCGCCGCCGGTCCAGGCCCGGATCGCCTCGCGCATGGGGCCCGGGTAGTCGGCGCTGTAGGCGAGCACGTCCGGCCCGACGGCGACCGTGTGGCACCCGTAGCCGACGACGGTCACGATCGCCGAGCCGTCGCGGCGGCGCAGTTGGAGCACCGGGACCTGGAGGTCGACGATGCCGTCGGGGTTCCAGCCGAGGATCACGCGGCCGTCGGCGCGGCGCTCGCGCCGGTTCACGGCGGCGTCGCAGAACCCGACGCCCCAGGCCGGGCGGGCGGGCTCCAGCCTCGACGCCGCGAGTCGCGCGACGTCGACGATCCGCTCGGCGAGCGACGCGACGTAGGCGGCGACCGCCGGGCTCGGCGCGCCGTCGCTCATGTCGCCGCCCAGGCGCGCGACCGAGAGGCAGCCCGGCGGGGCGCAGTGCGTGTGGTTGACGTTCACGAGGACCGCCGCGAGCGGTGCGCCGGTGGCCTCGGCCACCCGCGCGCGGATCTCGTCGACGTCGGGCGCCTGGATCGCGAGCGTGTCGACGCCGATGACGACGGCCCGCAGGCCGTCGCCGCCCTCGAGGACCGTCGCGGTCGCCTCGAGGTCGCCCGCCGACGCCTCGGCGGGGGCGTGGCGCCGCACGAACCCGACCATCGGCAGGCCGAGCGGCGGCTCGATCGAGACCGATGCGGCACCGGCTGCGAGCGCGCTCATGTCCGGACGCGGTGGCGCTCGATGTAGTCCTCGTCGAGGGTCCAGCCCAGCCCCGGGCCGGTCGGGAGCCGCAGCTCGCCGTCGACGAGCTCGGGCCGGTTGACGATGAGGTTCCACCAGATCGGGTCGCGGTCCGGGTGGAAGCACTCGACGTACGTGCCATTGGAGACCGCGCCGAGCAGGTGCGCGGCGACGTGCGGCTCCTCGTGGTGGCCCATGGCGACGTCGAAGCAGAGCGCCATGCCGGCGACGCGGCGCCACTCGGTCGGGCCGCCCGACCAGGAGGCGTCGAAGTTGCAGACGTCGATCGCCCCCTCGACCATGAGGTCGCGGCAGCCTCCGGCCGAGAACTCGGTCTGGCCAGCGCACACCGGGACGCCGCCCATCGTGCGCACGTCCCGCATCGCGCGGCGGTCGTTGTGCCAGCGGCACGGCTCCTCGAACCAGCGCAGGCCGGCGTCGGCGACGAGGCGCGCGAACTCGATCGCCTCCTCGCGCGTCCAGCCCTGGTTGGCGTCGGCGGCGAGGATGAAGTCGGGGCCGCCCGCCTCGCGGGCCTCGAGGAAGCGGCGCGCGTCGGTCCTCGGATCGCGCCCGCCGACCTTGAACTTCATGCCGGCGAGGCCGCGCTCGCGCATCTCGGCGATCTCCTCGGCGACGGTCTGGCTGCCGTCGTAGTAGCCGCCGATCGAGATCATCGGGAGGCGGTCGCGGTAGCCGCCCCACAGCCGCCACAGCGGCTGGCCGAGCGCCTTTCCGATCGCGTCCCACAGCGCGGTGTCGACGCAGGCCTGGGCGACGAGGCCGAGGCGGCGGTCGCGCAGGATGTTGAACGTCACGCCGCGCGAGATCTCCCAGCAGCGCTCGATCGCCATCGCGTCGGCGCCGATGAGCCGCGGGGCGATCTCGTGGTTGATGATCGCGTCGATCTCCAGCAGGCCCGCGTCCTCGTCGCCCGCGTACGCCTCGCCGACGATGCCCTCGTCGGTGTGGACGCGGGTGATGATCGTCGAGCGGTGGCTCATCTCGTAGTAGCTGCCGCGGTAGACGCGGCCGAGCGGCACGCGGATCGGCACGGTCTCGATGCGCCGGATCGTCAGCGTCGAGGTCGTCCCACCCGTCGTCATCGCGTCCGTCGTACTCACGCCACACCCCGCTCCTCCGCCGATCCGGCGGCCTTCAGATCGTTACCGGTAACGTTTCCAGACACGGCTTCACCTGTCAACCCGCATGGCCTCCTCGCGCTCAGCCCCGCCTGAGCTCCGCCCGTCGCACCTTCCCGCTCGCGGTCCGCGGGAGCTGCGGCGCGAACTCGACGATGCGCGGGTACTTGTACGGGGCGGTCTCCCGCTTGACGTGCTCCTGCAGCTCCCGCACGAGCCCGTCCCCGGCGACGTGGCCGTCGCGGAGGACGACGATCGCGCGCACGACCTCGCCGCGCTCGGGGTCCGGCGCCCCGACGACCGCGGCCTCGGCGACCGCCGGATGCGAGCCCAGCGCGGCCTCGACCTCGGTGGGCCCGATCCGGTATCCGGCCGAGACGATGACGTCGTCGGCGCGGCCCCGGAACCACAGGTAGCCGTCCTCGTCGCGGTCGACGAGATCGCCGGTCGGCCACCAGCCCGTGTGCGGCTCGCCGCCGAGGTAGCGCAGGAAGAACGTCGGGACGCTGGCCGGGTCGACGTGCAGCTGGCCGTCGCGGACGTCGACGCGGACCCCGGGCAGCGGTCGGCCCATCGAGCCCGGCCGCAGCTCCCCGTCGCGGGGCATCCCGGTGACGGCGCCGGTCTCCGTCTGCCCGTAGCCGTCGCGGATCGCGACGCCGGCGTCGTCGAGCCACGTGCCCACGACCTGCGCGTCGAGCGCCTCCCCGGCCGCGACCGCGGTGCGCAGCGGCAGGCGCCGCAGGCTGGCGCGCCGCGCGATGACCCGGTACTCGGTCGGCGCCATGCAGAGGACGTCGACACCCTCGCGCTCGATCAGGTCGAGGCGCTCGGCCGGGTCGAAGCGGGCGTCGTGCAGGAGCGCCCGGGCGCCCCGCAGCCACGGTGCGATGAACGTGTTGCGCGCCGACTTCGACCAGCCGGCGGCCGCCGTGCACCAGACGAGCTCGCCCGGGCGCGCGTCGAGCCAGTGCTCGGCCTGGAGCGCCTGGCCGGCGAGGTAGCGCTGGGCGTGCAGCGCGGCCTTCGGCTCCCCCGATGTCCCGCTCGTGAAGATGACGAGCGCGGGGTCGTCCGGGGCCAGGTC
>JADGIB010000307.1 GCA_019683665.1 Solirubrobacteraceae bacterium | reverse complement strand
AGCTTCGGGACCGTCGCCGACTACGCGGGACGAGGCGCGTTCGCGCTCGGCACGGTCATCGTCGTCGTCGTCGCGATCGTCGGCGCGGTCCGCTGGCTGCGCGACCCCGCCAACCGCGCCCGGGCGCGCGCCTGGCTCGACGCCCAGGCGCAGCGGCCCGCGCTGCGCCCGCTCGTGTGGGCGCTGCGGCCCGTCACCGTCCACGTCGTCGCGCCCGTCGCCCGCCGCCTCGCCGGCCCCGTCCGCTTCACCGTGCAGCGCTTTACGCCCGGCGACCTCGGCCTCGAGGTCACGACGCTCGCCGCCGTCGCCGCCGTCGGCAGCTTCGGCTTCTTCGCGCTCGGGTTCTCGGTCGGCCCGGGGGAGCCGCTGCTCGCGACCGACCGCCGCGCCGCCGAGTGGGCGACCGAGCTGTACGCGCCGTGGCTCGTCGACGTCGCGAAGGTCGTCACCGCGTTCGGCTCGGCGCCCGTCCTCATCGCCGGCGCGCTGCTCGCCTGCGCGGTGCTCGCCCGGTGGCGGGCGTGGCTCGGCATCGCCGTGCTCGTCGCCGGCATGGTCGCCACCTCGCTCGCCGTCCACCTCGCGAAGGCGACCGTCGACCGCCCGCGGCCCGACGACGCGCTCGTCGCCACCGAGGGCTCGGCCTACCCGTCCGGCCACTCGGCCAACGCCGTCGCCTGGATCGCGATCGCCGTCCTGCTCGCGCGGGTCGTGCCGCGCCTCGCCGGGCAGGCCGGGGTCGTCGTCGCGGCGGCCGTCCTCACCGCGCTCGTCGGCCTCTCGCGCGTCTACCTCCACGCCCACTGGTGGTCGGACGTCGTCGGCGGGTGGGGGCTCGGGGTCACGATCTTCGCCGGCTGCGGCATCCTCGGGCTGCTCGTCGCCCACATGAGCGAGAATCGGGGGCGTCGATGAGCAACGAGGACGTCACCTACGTCGTCGCCGGCGGCTGCGGGCTGATCGCGTTCATCGCGTTCGCCTGGCTCGTCATGCGCCCGGCCTGGCAGTCCTACAGCCGCCTCTGGCAGCGGTTCGCCGCGCTCTTCCTCACCCTGTACGTGGCGGCCGCGTTCATCGGGATGGGCGTCGCCGGCGGCCTCGCCGTCGCCTGGTTCTGGGACCGCATCGAAGACGGCGTGTGAGCCCGGCGGCCGGCGCGCCCCGCCGCGGCCGCCGGGCGCGGATAGCCTCTGCGGTGCGATGCCCACGTCCGTAGCCGGGGCGTCGGCGAGGCTCGACCTCGCCGCGCTCGACGCGATCACGGAGGCCGTCGAGTCGGGAGCGGGCCTGCCCGCCGTCGTCCGCGCGGCCGCCCACGCCCTCGACGCCAGCCTGGCGGTCATCGACCGCACCGGCGTCGTGCTCGCGGTCGCCGCCCGCTCCCCGGCCGACGAGCGGGCGCTGCTGGCCGGCGGCAAGGACGTCTCCACCCACGTGCTGCGCGTGGCCGACACCGTCGTCGGGCGCCTGGCGATGCGCGCCCGCTCCGACCTCGGCCCCGGGATGACCCGGCTCGTCGTCACGCTCATCGCCTCCGAGGTCGAGCGCGTCCGCGGCCCCGAGCGGGCGTCCGAGGAGGCGATCGCCGCGTTCGTCACCGACCTGCTCGCCGCGCCGCCCGCCGACGTCGACGCCGCCCTCGCCCGCGGTCGCGACCTCGGCGTCGACGTCGAGGCCGGCGGCAGCGTGCTCGTCGTGCGCGCCCACCCGCTCGCCCCCGCCGACGAGGGCTGGCGCCAGCGCTTCCTCGCCGTCGCCCGCCGCGGCGCCCGCGCGACCGTCCCGTCGAGCGTCGCCGTCCTCACCGCCGCCGACGGGCAGCTCGTCGCCGAGGCCGTCGTGCTCCTGCCCGGCGCCGGGGACGACGAGGCGGCGCGCGCCGCCGACGCGCTGCTGCGCGAGCTGCACGCCGCGCTCGCCGGCTTCGCGTTCTCGCTCGGGCGCAGCCGGCCCGCCGCCGGCGCCGCCGACCTCGCCCGCGCCCGCAACGAGGCGCTGCTGGCCGCCAACGTCGCCGAGAGCGGCGACGGCGAGGCGCTCGCCTTCGAGGAGACCGGCGCCTACCGGCTGCTGCTGTCGGCGATGAGCGAGGACCCGGCCGAGCTGCAGCGCTTCTACGCCGACACCGTCGAGCCGCTCGTCGCCTACGACAACCAGTACGACACCGACCTCGTCAAGACGCTCGAGGCGTTCCTCGAGGCCGACGGCAACGTCGCCGGAACCGCCCAGCGGCTCTTCACCCACCGCCACACGATCCGCTACCGGCTCGAGCGCGTCCGCGACCTCAGCGGCCTCGACGTCAGCTCCAGCGACGGGCGCGAGAAGCTGTCGCTCGGCCTGAAGGCGATGCGCGTCCTCGGCATCGCCCAGCGCGGCGGCCCCGCCTCCGAGCCCGGCAGCGGCGGCGGGCGGGTGCCCCGGTCGCTCCCCGGCTGACCCGGCCGACCGTAGGATCACGCGCCATGCGCGTGGGCATCATCACCGGCTCGGGCACCTACGCCCTGCCCGGCTTCCGCGACGCGATCGAGCGCCGCATCCCGACCCGCTTCGGGCTCGCCACCGTCACCGAGGGCACCTGGCACGGCGTCGACGTCGTGCACGTCTCCCGCCACGGCCACGGGCACGCCCGGCTCTCGAGCGCCGTCACCCACCAGGCGAACGTCGTCGCCCTGCGCGAGGCCGGCGCCGGCTGCGTCCTCGCCGCGACCGTCTGCGGCGCCGTCGACCCCGGCATCGAGCTCGGCTCGCTCATCGTCTTCGACGACCTCCACTTCCTCTCCAACCGCCTGCCGGACGGGTCGCTGTGCACCCTGTACACCGAGCCCTGGGAGCCCGGCCGCGGCCACTGGGTCTTCGACCGGCCGTTCGCGCCCGGGCTGCGCGCCGCCCTGCTCGAGGGCGCCCGCGCCGCCGGGCACCCCGTCCGCGACGGCGGCTGCTACGGCCACGTCGACGGCCCGCGCTTCAACACCCGCACCGAGATCCGGATGCTCGCGCAGGCCGGCGTCACCGCCGTCTCGCAGACCGCCGGCCCCGAGACCGTCCTCTGCGGCGAGGCCGAGCTGCCCTACGCGCTCATCGGCTACGCGACCGACTACGCCAACGGCGTCCGCGACGAGCCGACCCCGGTCGAGACGCTGCGCGAGCTCATCGGCCGCTCCGGCGGGGTGTTCGCCGAGGTGCTCGCCGCCGCCGCCCAGCGGGTGCGGGGCGCCGAGCCGGTCGGCACCCACGTCCGCTTCGACTGAGGCGGGGAACGTCCTCGACCAGCCGGGGGACGCGGCGCGGGCCGACCGGCGACAATGCCGCGATGGCCCCGCGGATCCTCGTCTGCGACGACGCGCCGGGCTACCGGCTGCTCGTGCAGACGATCTTCGAGGACGCCGGCCTCGAGGTCGCCGGGACCGCGGGCACCTGGGAGGAGAGCGAGCGGCTCGCCGCCGCCCTGCGGCCCGACGCGATCCTCCTCGACCTGTGGCTGCCGACGTTCGACCCCGACGGCGTCCGGCGCGTCCGCGCCGCCGCCCCCGGCAGCGTCCTCGCCGTCGTCTCCGCGCTCGCGGCCGACGAGGTCGCCGCGCTCGTCGACGGCATCGACGGCGTCGACCTCGTCCTCTCGAAGCGTCAGCCGCCGGACGCCCTCGCCGCCGCGGTCCGCGCCCGGCTGCGCTCCTGACCGGGACCGGCGCCGCGCGCGGTACCGTCCGGGTTCCCTGCCGGGTCGTCTAACGGGTTAGGACGGGAGGTTTTGGTCCTCCAGGACGGGGTTCGAGTCCTCGCCCGGCAGCTCGGGAGACCCTCGCCCAGGGGGCGAAACCCGCGGGTGCGCGTGGCCGCGCGGCGCGGGGGACGTGTGGCACCTGGCATCGGACAGGTCGATGCC
>JADGIB010000306.1 GCA_019683665.1 Solirubrobacteraceae bacterium | reverse complement strand
GCGCTGAGGCGGCGCGTCAGCGCGCGGCCGGGGCCGCGCCGTTGGGCGCCCGGGCCCGGCCCGTCCGCGCCGGCGCGCGGCCGCGGACGACGACGACCTCCTCCTCGCGGCGGCCGCGCTCGAGCAGGCCGCGCGCCTCGAGCGCCTCGACCCGGTCGCGCAGGAGCGGGCCGAGCGGGCCGCGGTGGCGGGCGACGACCTCGGCCTCCAGGCCGCCCGCGCGCAGCAGCTCCAGGGTCCGCTCGGTCCCGCACACCGACGAGTGCACGAGCAGGACGACGCCGCCCGGGCGCAGGTGCGCGGGCGCCTGCGCGCAGATGCGGTCCAGCAGGGCGCGCCCGTCGAGCCCCGCATCCCAGGCGCGGCGGGCGCCGCGCCGCGGCAGCTCCGCCTCGGGGGCCGGGACGTAGGGCGGGTTGGACACGATCGCGTCGAAGCGGCGGCCGGCGACCGCGGCGAACAGATCCCCGCGCACCGCCCGCACGCGCACGCCGGCCAGCCGCGCGTTCAGCCGCACCGTCCACACCGCCCGCCGCGACACGTCGACCGCGGTCACGTCGCGCGCCCCGCGGCGGGCCGCGCAGATCGCCAGCGCGCCGCTGCCGGTGCAGAGGTCGAGGACCGCGGCCCGCGGCGGCAGCGTCTGCTCGCGCAGCCCGTCGGCCAGCAGCCACGTGTCGCTGCGCGGTTGAAAGACGCCGGGAAGGGTGAGAATCCGCACGTGCGCCGCCCGGACTTCCCCTCGGCGACGGTGTCAAACGCGGCGGCGCCCGCACCGGACGCCGCCGCGCTGCGCGCCGCGTTCGCCGCGCCCGCCCCGCCGACCGTCGGCCTCGAGGAGGAGCTCATGCTCCTCGACGCCGCGACGCTCGACCTCGCGCCGCGCGCCCCCGAGCTGCTCGAGCGGCTCGGCGGCGACCCGCGCTTCACGCTCGAGCTGCCCGCCGCCCAGGTCGAGATCGTCCTGCCGCCCGCCCGCACCGCCGGCGAGGCGGCGAGGGCCCTGCGCGCCGCCCGCGCCGACCTCGCCGCGGCCGCGGCGGGGCTCGGCCTGCGCCCCGCCGGCGCCGGCCTGCACCCGTTCGCGGCGGCCGAGGGGCCGCTCAACCCCGGCGCCCGCTACGAGGCGACCGCGCGCGAGTACGGGCGGGTCGCCCGCCGCCAGCTCGTCTTCGCCCTCCAGGTCCACGTCGCGATCCGCGGCGCCGACCGCGCGCTCGCCGTCCACAACGCGCTGCGCACCCATCTGCCCGCGCTCGCCGCGCTCGCCGCGAACGCCCCGTTCCACGACGGCCGCGACACCGGCATGGCCTCGATGCGCCCGCTCGTCTCCCAGCAGCTGCCGCGCCAGGGCGTCCCGCCCGCGCTGCCGTCCTGGGAGGCCTACGCCGACGCGCTCGCGTTCGTCGCCGCCGGCACCGGCCGCTGGTGGTGGGAGCTGCGCCCGCACCCCGAGCACGGCACGCTCGAGCTGCGCGTCGCCGACGCCCAGGCGACCGTCGCCGAGGCGGCCGCCGTCGCCGCCGTCGCCCATGCGCTCGCCGTCTGGCTGGCCGAGCGCCACGACGCCGGCGAGCGGCTGCCCGTCCACGACGCCTGGCGCATCGAGGAGAACCGCTGGAGCGCCTGCCGCTGGGGCGTCGAGGGCGAGCTGCGCGACCTCGACGCCGGCGGGCGCCCGGTCCGCACCCGCGACGCCCTCCACGCGCTCCTCGACGCGCTCGAGCCGGTCGCCGTCCGGCTCGGCTGCGCGGGCGAGCTGGCCGGCGCCCGCGCGCTCGTCGAGCGCAACGGCGCCCTGCGCGTGCGCGAGGCGGCGGGCGGCGACCCGCTCGCCGCGGCCCGGTCCCTGGCGGAGCGCTACGCGACGTGACCGCCACCGCGACCGAGCGGGCCGTTGTCGAGGCCGTCGCGCGCCGCCGCCGCGAGCTCGTCGACCTCGCCGCGCGCCTCGTCGCCTTCGACACGACCGCCGGCGCCGGCACCGGGCAGGAGGCGGCGCTGCAGGCGCACCTCGCCGAGCGGCTGCGCGCCGCCGGCGCCGAAGTCGACCTGTGGGTGCCCGGCGACGGCGTCGTCGCCGGCAGCCGCCAGGTCCCGGCCGGGTTCACGTTCGGCGGGCGCCCGCAGCTCGCCGCCCGCCTGCGCGGCCGCGGCGGGGAGGGCGGGCGCAGCCTCCTGTTCAACGGCCACGTCGACGTCGTCCCCGCCGGCGACCCGGCCGCCTGGACGACCCCGCCGTTCGATCCCGTCGTGCGCGACGGGCGCCTGCACGGGCGCGGCGCCTGCGACATGAAGGGCGGCGTCGCCGCGATGGTCGTCGCCGCCGAGGTCCTCGCCGAGCACGCCGCGCTCGCCGGCGACCTCGTCGTCTGCACGGTCACCGACGAGGAGGAGACCGGCGCGGGCGCGATCGCCGCCGTCGCCCGCGGCGTGCGGGCCGACGCCGGCCTCATCCCCGAGCCGACCGGCTTCGACGCCTGGGTCGCCTGCCGCGGCGACGTCATCGCCGAGATCACCGTCCGCGGGCGCCTCGGCCACGCCGGCATCGAGCACCCGCCCGGGGACGCCGTCAACGCGATCGAGAAGGCCCGCGTCGTCATGAGCGCGCTGCGGCGCCTGCACGACGCGCGCCGCGCCCGGCCCGACCACCGCCATCCCCACCTGTCGCCCGGCCACGTCATCCCGACCCGCATCCGCGGCGGCGACTGGCCGGTGAACGCCCCCGACGCCTGCACGGTCACCTACCACGTCGCCTACCTGCCCGCCCATGCCGACGCCGACGGCTGGGGCACCGCGGTGGAGGCCGAGGTCGAGGCGGCGGTCCGCGACGCCGCCGCCGCCGACCCGTGGCTGGCCGCCCACCCGCCCGAGGTCCGCCGGCTGCTCGACATCCCGGCCGCCGAGGTCGCCGGCGACGAGCCGATCATCGACGTCGCGCTGGCGGCCGCCGCCGACCTCGGCCGCCCCGGCCGCCGCGCCGGCCTGGACTCCTGGCACGACGGCGCCACCTTCACCCGCTTCGGGGCCACGCCGACGATCGCCGTCGGCCCGCCGTCGATCGACCGCGCGCACACCGTCGACGAGTCGGTCCCGGTCGACGACCTCGTCGCCTGCGCGCAGCTCTACGCGCTCGCCGCCCTGCGCTTTCTCGGCACCGTCGGCGGGTAGAGGGACGGGCGTGTCACGGATGCCCGCCCCACGCGGCCCGCTCAGCGAGCTGCTCCTCCACCGCCTCGCCGGCCCGCCGGGCCGCCTGCTCGCCGCGCCCGAGCCCGGCGACGACGAGGACCTCCACCTGGCCCTGTACCTCTGCTACGAACTGCACTACCGCGGCCTGCCCGGCGTCGACGACCGCTGGGAGTGGCAGCCGAGCCTGCTCGCCGTCCGCGCCCGCCTCGAGGAGCGCTTCGAGGCCGAGCTGCTGGCCGCCGTCCCGCGCACCCGCGAGGACGTCGCCCCCGGGCAGATGGACCTCGCCCTGCGCGAGGTCGAGGACGCCGACGACGGCCCGTCGCTGTCGCGCCACCTCGAGCGGGAGGGCACGCTCGAGCAGTTCCGCGAGCTCCTCGTCCACCGCTCCGCCTACCAGCTCAAGGAGGCCGACCCGCACTCGTGGGCGCTCCCGCGCCTGTGGGGCGCCCCGAAGGCGGCGCTCGTCGAGATCCAGGGCGACGAGTACGGCGGCGGGCGGCCCGAGCGCATCCACGCCGAGCTGTTCGCCCGCGCGATGGCCGCGCTCGGCCTCGACCGCGCCTACGGCGCCTACCTCGACCACCTCCCCGCCGCCACGTTGCGTACGGTCAACCTCATGTCGCTCTGCGGCCTGCACCGGCGCCTGCGCGGGGCCATCGTCGGTCACCTGGCGCTGTTCGAGATGACCTCCTCGCTGCCGAACCGCCGCTAC
>JADGIB010000305.1 GCA_019683665.1 Solirubrobacteraceae bacterium | reverse complement strand
CCCCCGCCGGGGGGCGGGGGGCCGCGGCCCGCCCGGCGCCGGCGCCGGTCCCGGGCCGGCGGCGGCGTCGCCGGCGCCGCGGCGCGGGTCGGCCAGGATCGCCCGGGCGGCGTCGTAGGCGGCGTTGATGCGGGCCATCTGCATGCCGGCGTCGGGGCCGACGGCGCGGTCGGGATGCCACGTCTTCGCCAGCCGCCGGTAGGCGGCCGTCAGCTCGTCGGGGGTGACGTCGGGGCTGACCCCGAGGACCGCGAACGGGTCGTCCACGCCCTCCATTGAAGCGCGGGGGCGGTCAGGACGGGCGCGGGCGCAGGCCGTCGACGAGCGTCGTCACGACGAGCGGCGCCGCCTGGGACTCCGGCAGCGACCCGTCGATCATCTGGACGGTGACCGCCTGGACGAGCGCGCCGAGCGCGGCGGGCGGCCAGCGGGCCGGGACGTCGGCCCGGATCGACCCCTCGCGCTGCCCGCGCTCGACGAGCTGCCTGAGCGGGACCGCGATCTCCTCCACCCGGCGGCGCAGGTCCGTGTCGTGCGGGGAGATCGCCATGACGAGCCGGTAGCGGTCGGCGACGCGCATGACGCTCTCGATCGCGCGGGTGAGCGCCTCGATCGCGTCGCCCTCCTCGGGGCGGCTGCCGAGGACGGCGTCGCGCGCGTCCTGCAGCGCCCGGTCGATGATCGCGCGGACGAGCTGCTCGCGGCTGGCGAAATGCCGGTACACGGTGGCGCGGCCGACCCCGGCCGCGGACGCGACGCGCTCCATGCTGGCGTCCGGCTCCGTCGCCAGCAGGATGATCGCCGCGTCGATGATCGCGCGGACGTTCCGCTCCGCGTCAGCCCGCAGGTGACCGGTGGGCGACATTTGAGTGTGACCTTACCCCGCTAGCGTGCGGAAACGCCAATGAGCTCTCGCACCGACCTCCGCAACGTGGCGATCGTGGCCCACGTCGACCACGGCAAGACCACCCTCGTCGACGCCATGCTGTGGCAGTCGGGCGCCTTCCGCGAGGGCCAGGACGTGGCCGAGCGCGTCATGGACTCGATGGACCTCGAGCGCGAGAAGGGCATCACGATCCTCGCCAAGAACACGGCGGTCCGCTACGGGGATGTCAAGCTGAACATCATCGACACGCCCGGGCACGCCGACTTCGGCGGCGAGGTCGAGCGCGGCCTGTTCATGGTCGACGGCGTCCTCCTGCTCGTCGACGCCTCCGAGGGCCCGCTGCCGCAGACGCGGTTCGTCCTGCGCAAGGCGCTCGAGGCGCGTTTGCCGGTCGTCCTCGTCGTCAACAAGATCGACCGGCCCGACGCGCGCATCGCCGAGGTCGTCAGCGAGGTCGAGGAGCTGTTCCTCGACCTCGACGCCGACGAGGACCAGATCGACTTCCCGGTCGTCTACACGAACGCGAAGGCGGGGACGGCGACGCTCGACCCCGACGTCCCCGGGACCGACCTGACGCCGCTGCTCGACCTCCTCGTCGAGACGATCCCGGCCCCCGAGCACGACCCCGGCCACCCGCTCCAGGCTCAGGTCACGAACCTCGACGCCTCCCCCTACGTCGGCCGCCTGGCGATCTGCCGCATCCACCACGGGACGCTGCGCCGCGGGCAGACCGTCGCCTGGTGCCGGGCCGACGGCGAGATCGCCTCCGGGAAGGTGACCGAGCTGTACGTGACCGAGGCGCTCGAGCGCGTCTCGGCCGAGGAGGCCGGCCCGGGCGAGATCGTCGCGATCGCCGGCTTCGAGGAGATCACGATCGGCGAGACGCTCGCCGACCCCGACGACCCGCGGCCGCTGCCGGTCATCGCCGTCGACGAGCCGTCGCTGAGCGTCACGATCGGGATCAACACGTCGCCGCTGGCCGGCCGCGACGGGGACAAGCTCACCGCCCGGCTCGTGAAGAACCGCCTCGACGCCGAGCTCGTCGGCAACGTGTCGCTGCGGGTCAGGGAGACCGACCGCCCCGACGCGTGGGAGGTCCAGGGGCGCGGCGAGCTGCAGCTCGCCGTCCTCGTCGAGGTCATGCGCCGCGAGGGCTTCGAGCTCACCGTCGGCCAGCCGCAGGTCGTCGTGCGCGAGATCGACGGCCGGCCGCACGAGCCGGTCGAGCGGCTGACGATCGACGTGCCTGAGGAGTACGTGGGCGTTGTCACCCAGGCGCTCGCGCTGCGCAAGGGCCGCATGGAGCAGATGGTCAACCACGGGACCGGCTGGGTGCGGATGGACTACCTCGTGCCCGCGCGCGGCCTCATCGGCTTCCGCACCGAGTTCCTCACCGAGACGCGCGGCACCGGCGTCATGCACCACGTCTTCGAGCGCTGGGAGCCGTGGTTCGGCGAGCTGCGCACGCGCCAGACCGGCTCGCTCGTCGCCGACCGCCCCGGCCCGGTGACCGCCTACGCGTGCTTCCAGATGCAGGAGCGCGGGACGCTCTTCGTCGAGCCCGGCGACGACGTCTACGAGGGGATGATCGTCGGCGAGAACAGCCGCGCCGACGACCTCGACGTCAACGCCGTGCGCGAGAAGAAGCTGACGAACATGCGCTCCTCGACGGCCGAGGAGCTCGTCCGGCTCGTGCCGAAGCGGACGCTGTCGCTCGACCAGGCGCTCGAGTTCCTGCGCGAGGACGAGTGCGTCGAGGTGACGCCGACCGCGGTGCGGCTGCGCAAGGTCGTCCTCGACCAGGTCCAGCGCCAGAAGCTGGCGCGCCGGCGCGGGCGCGCGGCGGCGGGCGCGTCCACCTGACGTCCAGCGGGCGGCGGGGTCGCGCCGACCCGGGCTCTAAGCTGGCCGCCATGCCGCGTCGCCGCCTCCTGCTCGCCGTGCTCGCCTGCGCCCTCCTGGCGCCGGCGGCCGCCCATGCCCAGGCCACCCCGTCGGGGTCGGGCGGGACGACCGAGTGCCCGTCGCTCCAGGTCCTGCACAACGATCGCATCGGGCAGCTCACCCTCCCCGCCGGGGCCTACACGATCACGATCACGACGCCGTCGACGCTGACGTGCGCGGCGGCGGCCGACTGGTTCCGGCAGTTCCTGCAGGACTGGGACGGGCGCCTGCCCGCGGGCTGGCGCGTCGACGCGGCGACGTCGTCGTTCAGCCGCACCTCGCCCAACCAGGCCTTCAGCGTGCGCCGCACCGGCGCCCAGCCGCCGTCGGGCGGCCCGTCGACGCGGCCGGCCGGCGGCGACGTCTGCCCGGCGGTCTTCGAGGTCTCGCACGACGACCACGTCGGCGCGCTGGCGATCCCGCAGGGCCGCTACGTCATCGTCCTCGTCTCGACCGGGCGCCTGACCTGCGACCAGGCGGCGACGAGCCTCGCGCGCTTCATGCAGGACTTCGACGGCACGCTGCCGCGGCCGTGGTTCGTCGACACCGAGACCGCGACGTTCCTGCGCGGCTCGCTGAACGTCGGCTTCCGCCTGGAGCCGCTGACCGGCGACCCGCCGTCGCGCACGACGCTGCGGCTGCCCGGCGACGGGACCCCGTGCCCGGGCACGTTCCAGGTCCAGCACGACGACCGCATCGGCAGGCTGCGCGTGCCGAAGGGGCCCTACCTGTTCGTGCCGCTCGCGAACTCGGGGCTGAGCTGCAGCCAGGTCGCCGACCTCATCCGCGACTTCCTGGCCGAGCCCGGCGGCGCGCTGCCGCGGCCGTGGCGGCTGAACCGCACGACCGGCACGCTGCGCCGCGGCGCGGGCAGCGACGTCGGCTTCCGCATCAAGCCCGCGCTGCGCTGACCGGCGCCCCGTCGCGCGCGGACGGCGCCGGGCGCGGCTGCGGCTCGCGGCCCATCGCGATGAGCTCGCGCACGAGCCCGAGCAGCTCGGCGTGGCGGGCGTCGTCGATGCGCCCGAGCGCGCGGACGGCGAGCACGCTGGGCGCGTCGTCGCCGAGGTGGGCGGCGAGCGCCGG